>NZ_JBFUAA010000018.1:0-77813 GCF_056406495.1 Arthrobacter sp. P1_B9 | reverse complement strand
GTGCACCGCTGATTAGCTACGTTCGGATGGGATAACCGCTGAAAGCATCTAAGCGGGAAGCTCGCTTCGAGATGAGATTTCCATACACCTTGTGTGTGAGAGGCCCCCAGCCAGACCACTGGGTTGATAGGCCGGATGTGGAAGCGAGGACTAACGACTCGTGAAGCTGACCGGTACTAATAGGCCGATAACTTACACCACACACTCTTCCCGTGAACGGATTCAAAAGACGTTCACACCATGGGGAGGGTACAAAGAAACAAGACTGCTTGCGTCCACTATGTGGTTCCCAAACAACAAACCCGTCACCGACGGCACTGTTGCACMGGAACCGACAACAAAATAACAACACCACAGATGTTGTAACCACAGTTTTCCCCACCCCCGCCAACAGCGGGCCGGTGGCGGAGCAAGGGTTACGGCGGTCATAGCGTGGGGGAAACGCCCGGTCCCATCCCGAACCCGGAAGCTAAGACCCACAGCGCCGATGGTACTGCACCCGGGAGGGTGTGGGAGAGTAGGTCACCGCCGGAACACCATTAACGGTCGAGGACCCCCACCACCAGGTGGGGGTCCTCCCGCATTTAACCCCCCTCTCAGGCAGGGCCGGGACCCCGCAACACCTGCGGGAGCATCCCGCCACACCCCGCCAAACGTGAGGGAGCGTCACCGGACTTCCCGACCAAGGTAGGGGAGCGTCACAGCCGCCGTCGACCACCCAACTGCGCGCCAGCCGGCGGCCGCCGACAGAAGTGCCGCAGGAGGTTGTGAGACTTCCCACCGCGGGCCCCCGTCGACCTGGTGCCGTTAGCCGGTGGCGGGTTGCTCGCCTAGAATTGGGGGAGATGTACGGACTTCGAAGCGCTTGATTTCGGGTTGCGTAGGAAACGAAACACGGAACAGAGCGGCTGCGATTGCGCCAGTGGTCAGCTCACAACAGGAGGATTCCAGCATGGCTGAGCACAATGATGGCAACCGCGGCGGCAAGGCCCACGGCAACTCGGGCGGACGCAGTTCCGGTGGAGCCCCGTTCCGCGGCACCAGCAACTCTGGCGGCGATCCCCGCGGATTCCGTTCCAGGGAAGACCGTGACCGCAAGCCGTATGGTGATCGTGCTCCTCGTGAGGGCGGGGATCAGCGCGGCTTCGGAAACAGCGAGCGTAAGCCGTACAGCGGCGGCGGTGAGCGTAAGCCTTATGGTGATCGTGCTCCGCGTGAGGGCGGGGGTCAGCGCAGCTTTGGTGGCGACAGCCGCCCGTCCTATGGTGACCGCAAGCCGTACAGCGGCGGTGGTGAGCGTAAGCCTTATGGTGATCGTGCTCCGCGTGAGGGCGGGGAACAGCGCAGCTTCGGCGGCGGCGACCGTAAGCCTTATGGTGATCGTGCTCCGCGTGAAGGTGGGGGACAGCGCAGCTTTGGTGGCGACAGCCGCCCGTCCTATGGTGACCGTAAGCCGTACAGCGGTGGTGGCGATCGTGACCGTAAGCCGTACGGTGATCGTGCTCCCCGTGAAGGTGGGGGACAGCGCAGCTTTGGTGGCGACAGCCGCCCGTCCTATGGTGACCGTAAGCCGTATAGCGGCGGCGGTGACCGTAAGCCGTACAGCGGTGGTGGCGATCGTGACCGTAAGCCGTACGGTGACCGTGCCCCGCGTGACGGCGGGGATCAGCGCAGCTTTGGTGGCGACAGCCGCCCGTCCTATGGTGACCGCAAGCCGTACAGCGGCGGTGGCGACCGTGACCGTAAGCCGTATGGTGACCGTGCCCCGCGTGAAGGCGGCGGCCAGCGCAGCTTCGGCGGCGGTGGCGACCGTGACCGCAAGCCGTACGGCAGCGGCGAGAACCGCAAGCCCTTCGGCACCCGCGAGGATCGTCCCGCACGGGGCTTCGACCGTGGCGACTCAGGCCCGCGCCAGTACGGACGCGACCGCCCCGAGGACCGTCCGGTTCGCGTGCCCAATGCCCGCGACCTCCGCAGCGCCAACCGCCCGGACCGGGAGCGTTCACCCCAGATCGACGAGGACGTCACGGGCAAGGAGCTTGACCGCGCCACGCAGCACCAGATCAAGACCCTCGAAGGCACCAGCGCCGAATGGGTGGCCCGCCACCTCGTCATGGCCGGGCGGCTCCTGGACGAAGAACCCGAGCTTGCCTTCCAGCATGCCCTGGCGGCCAGCCGCCGTGGCGGACGCCTCGCGTCCGTCCGCGAAGCTGTCGGCCTGACCGCCTACGCAGCCGGCCACTATGGTGAAGCCCTCCGGGAATTCCGGACCTACCGCCGGATCAGTGGCTCCAACATGCACCTGCCGGTCATGGCCGACTGCGAACGCGGCCTTGGCCGCCCGGACCGTGCCCTGGACATGGCCCGGTCCGACGAAGCCAAGGATCTCGACGCCCCCGGCAAGGTGGAACTGGCCATCGTTGCAGCCGGGGCCCGCACCGACCTCGGGCAGCTCGACGCCGCGGTTTCCGAACTGGAAATCCCGCAGCTGGACATCAACCGCGCCTTTTCCTACAGCCCCCGGCTGTTCCGTGCCTATGCTGACGCGCTGACGGCAGCCGGCCGCGCTGCCGAAGCCGCCAAATGGCAACGCCAGGCCACCGTGGCCGAAAACGCGCTGGGCCTCGGGGCTGACGAGGAACCAGACATCATCGATCTCGGCTGGGACGAGGAAGAAGAAGCCCGCGAGGAGGAACGGCAGCGCCGCCTCCGCGCGCAGGAGCATGCCGACACGCACGCCGGAACCGAAGAGCGCGCACCGCGTGCCGCCGGTGCCGGTGCCGCGGCAGAAGCCACCGGCGCCGCAGCCGGAGTGGCCGGCTTGAACGCGGGCGATGAGCTCGCCAGCGACGACGGAGCCGACGACGCCGAAGCCGGCTACTTCGAGTCTGACGACGCCGAGTCCGACCTGGATTCAGTGGAATCCGACGTGCTCGACGAAGCTGATGACGAAGCCGATGACGAAGCCGACGGCGAAGCGATCGACGAGGCCGACCTGGAACTGAACGATGACGCGGACGAGGAACTCTCCGCTGACTCAGAGCGGGCGCAGCACGAAAGTGTGGAGGACTAATCGCATGACGGGTACCGCCCTGATCTCCACCTTTGATGCCCTGCTCTCCGATCTTGACGGCGTTGTCTATGCCGGCCCCAACGCCATTCCCGGGGCCGTCGAGTCGCTGCGCCGGCTGGCCGGGGTGGGCGTCGGGCTGGGCTACGTCACCAACAACGCATCCCGTTCCCCGGCACAGGTGGCCCAACACCTGCGCGATCTCGGCGCCCCCGCCGAGGACCACCAGGTGGTGAGTTCCTCGCAGGCAGCGGCAGCGCTGCTGGCGTCGATGCTGCCGGCCGGGGCACACGTGCTGATCACGGGCAGTGCCGCACTTGCCCGGGAAATTGAACTGGTTGGCCTGGTTCCCGTCCGCGGCGCGGAGGATGCCCCCGTCGCCGTCGTTCAGGGCTTTAGTCCGGAACTTGGCTGGAAGGACCTCGCCGAGGCATCGTACGTCGTCGCCGGCGGCGCCCTGTGGGTGGCCACCAACACGGACTGGTCCATTCCCCAGGCGCGTGGAATTGCCCCCGGTAACGGGACGCTCGTGGCCGCCGTGGCAGCCGCGACCGGCAAGAGTCCGATCGTGGCCGGCAAACCCGAAGCCCCACTGTTCCACACTGCCGCCAAGCGGCTGGCGGCGGACCGGCCGTTGGTCGTCGGCGACCGCCTGGACACCGACATCCTGGGCGGCAACAACGCCGGTTTCGCCACCGTCGCCGTGCTGACCGGAGTGGACACGAGGGAATCGATCCTCGCGGCACGATCTGTGGAACGCCCCGATTTCCTCATCAATGATCTGACCGGCCTGTACGCGCCATACCCTGCCGTAGAGCACGACGCCGGGCGGTTCCGCAGCGGCACGGCCTCGGCGGTCGTGCGGGGGCAGTCGGTCCACATCAGCGGCGACCCCGCCGACCTCGATTCGTGGCGTGCCGCCTGTTCGGCCTGGTGGGCCGCAAACCCCGAGACGACCAGCGCACTGGCTCCGGTTCTCGAGTGGTCCGATCACTAGGCTGGACACATGAGCGAGCTACACCAGGGACTGGACCAGGCCCCAGACGAACAGCCGGCTGAGGCGCCGACCCCTGCGGCCGATGTCGCTTGGCCCGAGCTGCCGTCGCAGCAGCTCCCGGCGGAGCTGTCCGGGCACGCCGCACCAGAACACGCGGCAGCAGTCCTGGATCCGGCCGTCAACGCTGTCCTGGACCGCCTCGGGGCCGTGCGGCAAATGCCTGTGTCCGGGCACGGCGAAGTCTATGCGGGCATGCATGATGCCCTGCTGGAGGCCCTGAACGAAGACGTCGCCGGCCACGCCGGCGTGGCGCGCCGTATCCATGCCGCGGGGAACGGGGGATCGTGAGCCGGCTTGACCAGGCACTCGTCAGCCGGGGGCTCGCCAGGTCCCGGACCCATGCCGCCCGGCTCATTGCCGAGGGCAAGGTGAGCTCCGGGGGCGAGGTCCTCGCCAAGGCGTCCCTGCAGGTCCCGGAGGACGCCGCGCTGGACGTCACGGCCTCGGCCGAGGACGGCTACGTCAGCCGCGCCGGGCACAAGCTGGCCGGCGCGCTGGATGCCTTTCCCGCCGTCGGCGTCGCAGGCAAACGGTGCCTCGACGCCGGCGCCTCCACCGGCGGGTTCACCGATGTGCTGCTTCGGCGCGGTGCGGCCCACGTGGTGGCCGTCGACGTGGGGCACGGCCAGCTGGTGCCGGAAATCCGGAATGACTCCAGGGTTTCCGTGCACGAAGGCCTCAACGTCCGCTACATGGCGGCCGCGGAAATAGGCGGACCGGCCGCCCTGACGGTGGCTGACCTGTCCTTCATCTCGCTGACGCTTGTGGTGGCGCCACTCGCGGCCTGCACCCTGCCCGGCGGCGACCTCGTCCTCATGGTCAAGCCACAGTTCGAGATCGGCAAGGACCGGCTGGGCCGGACCGGCGTGGTCACCTCGGAACGCGAACGCCGGCTCGCCGTGGGCAAGGTGGCTGCCGCCGCCGTGGACGCGGGCCTGGTCTTGTCAGGCCTCGCCCAGAGCCCGCTGCCGGGCCAGGACGGCAATGTCGAATACTTCCTGTGGATAAAACGCGCGATGTCGGAAGTCCCGCCTAAGATCGAGGAGCGGGACGCAGCTGTTGCTGCGTTGCTCGGAACAATCTGGCCGAACCACTAGTACCACCAGAAGGCGGAACCTGATGAGCAGGCGTGTCCTGATCCTGGCCCACACAGGGCGCGAGGAGTCCCTCAAGGCTGCCTGGGAAGCGTGTGCGCTGCTGCACGAATCCGGGCTGGTCCCCGTGCTGCAGGAGAACGAGCTCGGGGACATGGTCCGCTTCTTCGGCCGGCTCGACCACCCGGTCGAGGTCCTTCACGACCACGTGAAGCTGCCCGACGTGGAACTTGTCATGGTCCTCGGCGGAGACGGCACCATCCTCCGGGCTGCCGAACTGGTCCGCGAAGTCGATGTGCCGCTGCTTGGGGTGAACCTTGGCCACGTGGGGTTCCTGGCCGAGAGCGAACGGGCCGACCTCGCCCAGACCGTCGAGTGGATCGCCAGCCGTGACTACACGGTGGAAGAGCGCATGACGATCGACGTCCAGGTCTGGGTCCGCGGCCAGAAGATCTGGCACACCTGGGCCCTGAATGAGGCCGCGATCGAAAAAGGCAACCGGGAACGGATGCTGGAGGTGGTCACCGAAGTCGACGAACGCCCCCTGACCTCATTCGGCTGCGACGGCGTCGTCCTGGCCACGCCCACAGGCTCCACGGCCTACGCGTTTTCCGCCGGCGGTCCCGTGGTGTGGCCCGAGGTCGAGGCCCTCCTGATCGTGCCGATCAGCGCCCATGCCCTCTTCGCGAAGCCGCTCGTGGTTTCGCCGCGGTCCCGGCTCGCCGTCGAGATCCTGAACCGCACCGACGCCCAGGGCGTCCTCTGGTGCGACGGCCGCCGCTCGGTGGACCTGCCGCCCGGCGCGCGCGTCGAAGTGACCCGCTCCGCAACGCCCGTGCGTCTGGCCAGGACGCACCAGACCCCCTTCTCCGGCAGGCTCGTGCGCAAATTCCAGCTCCCCATCCAGGGCTGGCGCGGGCCCGTGCCCCAAACCCGGGCCATCCACACCGGCCCCCTCCCGATCATCCGCACGCCCCGTCCCATGCCGCCGCTTCCCTCGCCGCGCCACGCCGAACCCGGTGACGCGCCCGATCCCTCGCCAGATCCCACAACCGAGAAGTGAACCATGCTTGAAGAACTGCGTATCCGCGACCTCGGCGTCATCACCGACGCCACCCTGCCGCTGGGCCCGGGCCTCAGCGTGGTGACCGGTGAAACCGGTGCCGGCAAGACCATGGTGGTGACCGCCGTCGGGCTGCTCCTCGGTGCCAGGTCCGACGCCGGCGCCGTCCGCAGCGGCGCGAAGAGCGCCTCGGCGGAGGCTGTGCTGAAGCTTGACGCCGGCCACGCTGCCGTCGCGCGGTGCAGGGAAGCCGGGGCCGAGGTGGAGGAGTTCGACGGCGGTGTGGAACTGCTGCTGGCCCGCAGCGTCGGAGCCGACGGCCGCAGCCGGGCCTATCTGGGCGGACGCGCCGCGCCGGTGGGGGTGCTGGCCGAAATCGGCGAAACCCTCGTGGTGGTGCACGGACAGTCGGACCAGATCCGGCTCAAGAGCCCGGTGGCGCAACGCGGCGCCCTGGACAAATTCGCTGGCGAGAGCCTTGCGGGCGCGCTGACCGCCTATCAGGACCTCTACGCGCACTGGCATGCCAGCCAGGGCGAGCTGGACTCCTTGCGCAGTGCCGCGCGTGAACGCCTCCGCGAGGCCGAGTCGCTGCACGTTGCCCTGGCCGAGATCGACGCCGTGGACCCGCAGCCGGGGGAGGACGAGGCCCTCAAGGCCGAGGCCGTGAAACTGGCCAACGTAGAGGAACTGCGGATCGCGGCCAGCACCGCCCACCAGGCCCTCATCGCCGAGGACTTCGGTGAAGAAGCCGACGCCACCACCCTCGTGGACGCTGCCAAACGCACCCTGGAGCACGTGGCCGAACACGACGGGGAGCTGGGCTCTGCCGCGGCGCGCCTGGCCGAGGTCGGTTTCCTGCTCAACGACATCGCCGCTGAACTCGCCAGCTACCAGGCCGCCCTTGACACGGAGGGCCCGGAACGGCTCGCCGAAATCGAGGACCGACGGGCCGCGCTGGCCAAGCTGGTCCGCAAGTACGCGCCGAGCATCGACGAGGTGCTGGTCTGGGCGGAGGAGGCCCGGGCCCGGCACGAGGAACTCCAGGACGACTCCACCAGGATCGAAGCGCTGGACGCCGAGGTCGCACGGGCCGAAACCGAGCTCCGGAAGAAGGCCGCCGGGATCAGCAAGGCCCGCAGCAAGGCCGCCAAGGACCTCTCCGCGCGGGTCAGCGCTGAGCTCACGGCGCTGGCCATGGCCGATGCCACCCTGGTCATCAATGTGGAGCCCGCAGGCCAGCTGGGACCGTTCGGGGCCGACGAGATCTCCTTCCTGCTTCAGCCGCACTCCGGCGCGCCGGCCCGGCCGCTGGGCAAAGGCGCCTCGGGCGGTGAACTCTCCCGCGTCATGCTCGCCATTGAGGTGGTGCTTGCTGCCGTCGATCCCGTCCCGACGTTTGTCTTCGACGAGGTCGACGCCGGCGTCGGCGGCCGTGCCGCCGTCGAGATCGGGCGCCGGCTGGCGATGCTGGCCCAGCACGTCCAGGTCCTCGTGGTGACCCACCTGCCGCAGGTGGCCGCTTTCGCGAACCAGCACATCAGGGTCACCAAGACTTCCGTGCGGGGCGCTGACGGGGCTACCGCCACCGGCTTCACCTCCAGCGACGTGCAGCTGCTGGACGAGGCCGAGCGCGTCCGCGAACTGGCCCGCATGCTGGCCGGCCAAGAGGACTCCGAATCAGCCCAGGCCCACGCCCAGGAGCTGCTGGACGACGCCAAACTCCTCCCGCAAAGCTAGGCGGGCCCGAAAGGACGTCCGCAGGGACTCCCGCAAGGACCGCTGCTAGGACAACAATCACATCGGGATCCCGCCAAGGAACCCGTGGAAGGCCGAATTGATGATAAGCTCAAACCCCGTGGTGCAGCGATCAAACTCTCGTGTAAATTCCCGGTTTCCGGGCTCGTCCAAGACGACCAAACACATCTTCGTCACCGGTGGTGTAGCGTCCTCGCTCGGTAAGGGACTGACGGCTTCGAGCCTCGGCCACCTCCTGCGGGCACGCGGTCTGTCTGTAACAATGCAAAAGCTCGATCCCTATTTGAATGTGGATCCGGGCACGATGAACCCCTTCCAGCACGGCGAAGTCTTCGTCACTGACGACGGCGCCGAGACGGACCTGGACATCGGCCACTATGAGCGCTTCCTCGATGAAAACCTCGAAGGATCGGCCAACGTCACAACCGGCCAGGTCTACTCGACCGTCATCGCGAAGGAACGCCGCGGCGAATACCTCGGCGACACCGTCCAGGTCATCCCGCACATCACCGATGAGATCAAGCGGCGCATGCGGCTTCCCGCCGAGGGCAAGAACGCCCCCGACGTCATCATCACCGAAATCGGCGGCACGGTGGGCGACATCGAGTCCCAGCCGTTCCTCGAATCCGCCCGCCAGGTCCGCCAGGACATCGGCCGCGGAAATGTGTTCTTCCTCCACGTGTCCCTCGTGCCTTACATCGGCCCGTCGCAGGAGTTGAAGACCAAGCCGACGCAGCACTCCGTTGCCGCGCTGCGCTCCATCGGCATCCAGCCCGAGGCAATCGTGATCCGGTCGGACCGAGAAGTCCCGCAGCCGATGCGCGACAAGATCGGCCGCATGTGCGACGTCGACATCGACGCCGTGATCGGCTGCCCGGACGCACCGAGCATCTACGACATCCCGAAGACCCTGCACTCCCAGGGTCTGGATTCCTACATCGTCCGCGCCCTGGACCTGCCGTTCAAGGATGTGGACTGGACCAGCTGGGACAAGCTGCTCGACGCCGTCCACAACCCGAAGCACGAAGTTGAGATCGCGCTCGTGGGCAAGTACATCGACCTGCCTGACGCCTACCTGTCCGTCACGGAGGCCCTGCGCGCCGGCGGCTTCGCCAACGACACCAAGGTCAAGATCCGCTGGGTCCCCTCGGACGAATGCGAAACCCGTGAGGGCGCCGTGCAGTCCCTGGCCGGCGTCGACGCCATCTGCGTTCCCGGCGGCTTCGGCATCCGCGGCCTGGAAGGCAAACTCGGCGCCCTGAAGTACGCCCGCGAAACCAAGCTCCCGGTCCTGGGCCTGTGCCTGGGCCTGCAGTGCATGGTGATCGAGTATGCCCGCAACGTAGTCGGCCTCGAGGGGGCGTCCTCGTCCGAGTTCGAGCCGGACTCCAAGTACCCCGTCATCGCCACGATGGAAGAGCAGCTGGACATCGTTGACGGCAAGGGCGACCTCGGCGGCACCATGCGCCTGGGCCTGTACGAGGCCAAGCTCGACGAAGGCTCCGTCGTCGCCGAGACCTACGGCGCCACGAAGGTCAGCGAACGGCACCGGCACCGCTACGAGGTCAACAACAAGTACCGCGATCAGATCGCCGCCAAGGGCCTGTCGTTCTCCGGAACGTCGCCCGACGGCAAACTGGTCGAGTTCGTGGAACTTCCCCGCGACGTCCACCCGTACTACGTGGCCACGCAGGCGCACCCCGAGCTCAGCTCGCGGCCCACGCGCCCGCACCCGCTGTTCGCGGGCCTGATTGAGGCTGCCCTTGGCCACCAGCGGGCCGGCGACGCCGCGAACGCTGCAAGCAGCAGCCCGAGTGCAAAGGCCGATGCCCCGGCACCTGCGCCCAAGCCCTCGTCGGCAGCAGTGTCCAAGTAATTTCCAACTGAATCAAAGGACGGCGCGATGCCCGGTATGTCTGAGACCCCCAATGCTGCACGGCAGGTTTCGGATGAGCCGAGCCCGCGCCGTCTTTTGTCGTCCCGAAAGGTGTACGAGGGCAGGATCTGGGACGTCGTCAGCGACAGTTTCCAGCTCAACGACGACGGCGACACCCTGGTCCGGGACTACATCGACCATCCAGGCGCGGTGGCGGTTCTCCCGATGAACGACGACGGCGACGTGCTGCTGCTCCGGCAGTACCGGCACCCCGTCGGCATGGACCTCTGGGAGATCCCCGCCGGGCTGCTTGACGTCGAAGGGGAGGACTTCGTCGTCGGGGCCGCCCGCGAACTGGCCGAGGAAGCGGACCTTGTCGCGGACCGCTGGAACGTGCTGGCGGACTTCTTCAACTCCCCGGGCTCCTCCAGCGAGGCCATCCGCATCTACCTGGCCCGCGGCCTGAGTGAGGTGCCGGGACATGAGCGGCACGTCCGCACGGACGAGGAAGCCGAAATCGAACTGCGCTGGACCCCGCTGGACGAGGCCGTGCAGGCGGTCCTTGACGGCCGCCTCCACAACCCGTCCGCCGTCGTCGGCGTCCTGGCCGCTGCCGCCGCCCGCGCGGGCAATTTCGAAAGTCTCCGCCCGGCCGACGCGCCCTGGCCCGCCCATCCCAGCCAGCGCTAGTGGAGCCGCTGATCGCCGAACCGCCGGCCCCGGCGCAACTTCCGGCCCCGGCGCAGGCAGCCGCTCCCGAGCGCCCGCCCGCCAGGGCGTTGACGGCGATCGACCGCGCAATCACTGACTACCTGCAGCACATGGGCGTGGAGCGGGGCCTCGCGGCCAACACCCTCTCCGCCTACCGGCGGGACCTGGCCCGCTACGCCAGGCATCTGGCCCACGCCGGCCGGGAACGCCCCGCGGAGATTACCCGGCACGACGTCACCGGATTCGTTCAGGCGCTCTCCGACGGGTCCGACGGCGGCTCCGCCCTGGGCATCCGCTCGGCGGCCCGGACGGTGGTGGCGGTGCGCGGACTCCACAAGTTCTGGGCCCTCGAAGGCATCACGTCCACCGACCCGGCCAGCGACGTCCACCCGCCCATGCCCGGCAAGCGGCTGCCCAAGGCCATCAGCGTCGATGAGGTCACCCGGATCCTCGAGGCGGCCGGCACGGACACGGCAACGGGCCTGCGCGACCGCGCGCTGCTCGAATTCCTCTATTCCACCGGTGCCCGCATCAGCGAAGCCGTGGGCCTGGACGTTGACGACATTTCCCTGCACACCTCCGGCGGGTCCGATGCCGGCGACGGGCCCGCGATCGTCAGGCTCTTCGGCAAGGGGTCCAAGGAACGCCTCGTCCCGCTCGGATCCTACGGGGCACGAGCCCTTGACGCCTACCTCGTCCGTGGCCGGCCCCTGCTGGCCGCCAAGGGCAAGGGCACCCCCGCCCTGTTCCTCAACGCCCGCGGCGGCAGGATCAGCCGGCAAAGCGCCTGGACCATTTTGAAGGCGGCGGCGGACAAGGCCCACATCACCAAGGACGTTTCGCCACACACGCTGCGGCACTCCTTCGCCACCCACCTGCTGGAGGGCGGTGCCGACGTCCGGGTGGTGCAGGAGCTGCTGGGGCACGCCTCGGTGACCACCACGCAGGTCTACACCCAGGTGACGGCCGATACGCTGCGGGAGATCTACGCCGCCGCGCACCCGCGCGCCCTGGGCTAAGGCGTAGTCCGCCGGGTCCCCGCACCGCGCCGGTGCCGGCAAACTTTTTTGCGGGCCTGTGTAAGAAAATGCCGTTCACTGGACACTTACACAGCAAGAAGAAGTCATCGATGTCCGGGGGAACCACCATGTTGGCTGCCAAAGAGCAAGCGTTCATTGATCTGCACACCCAGCACTCCGCGCGGGTCTACCGCTACATTGCCTGCCGTATCAGTGACCGGCACCGCGCCGAGGAACTGGCCGCGGACGTCTTCAGAATTGCCTGGGAGAAGGAGCTGTCGGAACCGCCCGGCATTGGCTGGCTGTTGGCAACGGCCCGGAATGTGGTCGGCAATGAGTACAAGGGCCGCCGTCGCCGCCAGGAACTTGTCGAAAGGCTGAAAGACGATGCGCGCAGCCAAATCCCCGAGTCAAACAATGAAGAACGAGGCGCCGTGGCAGAGGTGCTGGTGCAGCTCAGGGAGCGGGACCGCGAGGTCCTCATGCTCAGCTACTGGGACGAGCTGACCATCGCTGAACTGGCGCAGACGCTGGGATGTTCCTCATCCGCCGCTGCGGTTCGCCTCCACCGGGCACGCCGGGCGTTTGCGAAAGCTGCCCCCTCACATCTCATGACCGAACGGAAGGACTAGCCATGGACCGCATCGAACAGCTCATGAGGGATGCAAAACCTCGGGTGGGAGCGCCGGGAGCAGAGCCGGGAAGCGACTCTGCCCGCTCAATCGTATTTTCCACGGATCCGAATGTCGTCCTTTTGGCAGGGCGCGCTCCAGCACGACGGAATGCCGTGCGGGCTGCGGCCGCGACTGTACTGGCCGCTGCAGCCATCGTTGGCGCGGTGGTTGTCGGCGGCAATCTGATGCCGCAACCAGCGCCGGGGCCGGCCCAGACGGGCATCCCGGCCCCGACTGCCTCCGCCAGCCCATCGCCGTCGTCCCCAACCCCGTCCGCTGCCTCACCAGCCGCCCCGTCGTCTCCCACGAAAGCGGGTCCAGCCGCTTTGAGCACCGGCGGGGTCGCATGCACCTTGGCCAACATTGACCAGCAGCGCAATGACCAGCAGCGCGCGATCATCCCGATTGCCCCCGCCGACCAGGGCTACTACACGGTGCTGGGCTGCGCCGGCGGCTGGCTCGCCTATTCCATTTCCGGTGACGGGATCCGGGCGCTCCAGCTCGACGGCGGCAACGCCTGGTTCAAGATCGCCAAACTGCAGAACGGCCGATTCCTCTGCGATGTCCGGCAGGAGTGGTCCAGCGTCTACAACTGGGAGTTCCAAGCCACGAACAACCAGGGCCTCACGCCGCAGCAGGCCATGGACAAGGAATTCGCGCAGAAGGGGATACCGGTCGAACTGAGGCCGCAGCTTGTCGGCGACGGCCCGGCCGCCGGATAGCGCCGGCAGCCTGCGGCAGCTATAGGGTTGAGCACATGAAGCTCACGCCAGTCACTCTCTGCTTCCCGCTCCGTGAGGCGGAGAGCGGCACCGAGGTGCTGCTGGGCATGAAAAGGACCGGCTTTGGCATCGGCAAGATCGTGGGAATCGGCGGCCACGTTGAGCCGGGGGAGAGCGACGCCGAGGCCGTGGTCCGCGAGGTCTGGGAAGAAGCCGGGATCATAGTGCTCCAAGAGGACCTGGCCCACGCCGGCGTTGTCGAGTTCATCTTTCCGGCCCGGCCTGACTGGAACATGTCGTGCCGGCTCTTCACCACCCGGCGGTGGCACGGCGAACCCGCCGAGAGCCCGGAAATCACGCCCGAATGGTTCGACTCCGCGGCGTTGCCGCTGGAGCGGATGTGGCAGGATGCGGGGCACTGGCTGCCTCCGGCGCTGGCAGGCGAAACGATCGACGTCGTCGTGGTCCTCAACGAGGACAACGAGACTGTTGCGTCGGTCCGGATCCCGCGGCGCTGAAGTCCGCGGGCAAACAGCACGGGCCGGCCACCTACGAATAGGTGGCCGGCCCGTGCCGGCTGTCCGGTCCCGTGCGTCCCGCAGGAAGCCCTGCTACGCCAGGTGCCGTTCCTCGACGCCGTTGTACTCGCTCAAGGGACGGATGAGGGAGTTCGAATCCAGCTGCTCCATGATGTGCGCCGTCCAGCCTGTGATGCGGCTGGCGACGAACAGCGGGGTGAACGTGGCGGTGTCGAAGCCCATGAGGTGGTACGTGGGTCCGGTCGGGTAGTCGAGGTTCGGCTTGATCCCCTTCGCCTCGTCCATCGCCGTCTCGAGCCCGTTGTAGAGGCCCAGCAGCTCCGGCCGGCCATAGTGCGCGATCATCTTGTCCAGCGCCGACTTCATGGTGGGCACCCGGGAGTCGCCGTGCTTGTAGACGCGGTGGCCGAAGCCCATGACCTTCTTCTTGTGGGCCAGGGCGTCCTCCATCCAGGCCTTGGCCCGGACGTGGGCGTCCTCCAGGGACTCCTCCGGCCGGATGCCGATCTCGTCGAAGGTGTGCATGACGGCCTCGTTGGCACCGCCGTGCAGCGATCCCTTGAGGGCCCCGATGGCGCCGGTCACGGCTGAGTGCAGGTCCGAGAGCGTGGAGGTGATTACCCGGGCCGTGAAGGTCGAGGCATTGAAGGAGTGCTCGGCGTACAAAATCATGGAGACATTGAACGCGTCGACTACTTCGGGGACGGCTTCCTCACCAAACGTCATCCAGAGGAAGTTGGCGTCGTAGCCCAGATCCTCGCGGGGTTCCACCACGTCCTGGCCGTGCCGGCGCCGCTGGTCGTAGGCCACCACGGCCGGCATCGCGGCGAACAGATCGATGGCCTTGGCCAGGTTGGCTTCGCGCGAGGCGTCCTCGGCGAGGGGGTGCCGGGCCCCCAACACCGACGTGGCAGTCCGGCAGACATCCATGGGATGCGCGGTGGTGGGCAGCGCGTCAATCACCTGTTTGACGACCGGATCCAGGGCACGCCCGGCGCGTTCCCGGGCGGTGAACTCCGCCAGCTGCTCCGCGTCGGGCAGCTCGCCGTTCCAGAGCAGGTAGGCGACTTCCTCGAAGCTGCACTTGGCAGCCAGTTCCTGGACGGGGTAGCCGCGGTACAGCAGCGAGTTCGTGTCCGGGTTGACCTTGGAGACTGCGGTGTAGTCCACCACGACGCCGGCGAGGCCCTTTTTAATGTCCTGTTCAGCCATGCTGAAACTCCTTTGTTCCTAACGCCTGTATACCGGCACGTGCCGGAGGTTCTATGCGGGGCTTACTTACCGGGGATCTGGAAATTAAAGACTCCGGTATCGAAACGGTTGTAAGCCTCGTAATCAACGAGATCGTACAAACGCGCACGGGTCAGCATGCTTCCAACCTGTGCCTCCTGGGTTCCGTCGGCCTTAATCGATTCCAGAGTACGCTCCGCAGCGCCCATGGCACTACGGAGCAGCGTCACCGGATAAATGACCATATTGACGCCGACGCCGGCCAGCTCCTCCACGGTGAACAAGGCACTCTGGCCGAATTCGGTCATGTTGGCCAGGATCGGGACGTTGACGGCGTCGCGGATGGCCTGGAATTCGGCCAGGTCCTTCATCGCCTCCGGGAAGATCGCGTCCGCACCGGCCTCCACGAGCGCTTTGGCACGCTCCTGGGCGGCCTCGAGTCCGTCCGTGGCGCGGATGTCGGTCCGGGCCATGATCAGGAAGTTCGGGTCGCGGCGGGCATCGGCCGCGGCCCGGATCCGCTTGGTGGCGGTTTCCAGGTCCACGACGTTCTTCCCGTCGAGGTGGCCGCAGCGCTTGGGGTTGAACTGGTCCTCGATGTGGCAGCCGGCCAGGCCGGCGTTCTCGAGTTCCTGGACCGACCGGGCCACGTTCATGGGCTCACCGAAGCCGGTGTCGGCGTCGACGATTGCCGGCAGGTCCGTCATCCGGGCGATCTGCCCGGCGCGGGTGGCGACCTCCGTGAGGGTGGTCAGCCCGATGTCCGGCAGGCCCAGGTCATTGGCGAGGACGGCGCCGGAAATGTACACCCCGGCGAAGCCCTTCTCCTCGATCAGCCGCGCCGACAGCGGGTTGAACGCGCCGGGGAACTGGGCGATGGTGCCGGAGGCGAGGATTTCGCGGAACCGGATCCGCTTTTGCTCCGGGGTGACTTTCGAATACAACATTAGAAGAGTCCCTTCGGGGCGCCGGCGAGGTCGATCACGCCGTCGGCGGCCTGGATGTTCAGCTGGTCCAGCTCGCCGGCGGCGAGCTCGGGGAGCCGGGCGGCGGCGGCGAGGAAGCGCTCGATCTCCTCGTCGGCCACCAGGCCCGCGGCGAGGGTGCGGAACTTGTTGACGTACTGCTCCCGGGCGAACGGCCGGGCGCCCAGCGGGTGGGCATCGGCGACCGCGATGTCATCGGTGATGACCGTGCCGTCCTTGAGCGTGATCTCCACGGTGCCGCCGAAGGCCTTCTCGGCGATGTCCAGGGAGTGGTAGCGGCGGGTCCATTCCGGGTCCTCGACCGTGGTGACCTTGTGCCAGAGTTCCACGGTGTCGGGGCGGGCGGCGCGTTCCGGGGCGTAGGAGTCCACGTGGTGCCAGGTGCCGTCCTGCAGGGCGACGGTGAAAATGTACGGGATCGAGTGGTCCAGCGTCTCGCGGCTGGCCGTGGGATCGTACTTCTGCGGGTCGTTGGCGCCGGAGCCGATCACGTAGTGGGTGTGGTGGCTGGTCTTGATCAGCACGGATTCGACGTTGGCCGGGTCCGTAACCTCGGGGTGTTCGCCGTTGAGCTTGCGGGCGAGGTCGATCCACGCCTGGGCCTGGTATTCGGCCGAGTGTTCCTTGGTGTACGTGTCCATGATGGCCCGCTTGGCCTCGCCGGCCTCCGGCAGCGGCACGGTGTAGGAGGCGTCCGGGCCGTCCAGCATCCAGGCGATCACGCCGTCTTCGCCCTCGTAGATCGGTACGGGGGAGGTCTGGCCGCGCATCGCACGGTCCGCGGATTCGACGGCCATTTTGCCTGCGAACGCGGGGGCGTGCGCCTTCCAGGTGGAGATTTCGCCCTTGCGGGACTGCCGGGTGGCGGTGGTGGTGTGCAGCGCCTGGCCGACCGACTGGAAGATGGTCTCGACGTCGAGGCCCAGCAGGGTGCCGATGCCGGCGGCGGCGGACGGGCCGAGGTGGGCGACGTGGTCGATCTTGTGCTTGTGCAGGCAGATGGCCTTGACGAGGTTGACCTGGATCTCGTAGCCGGTGGCGATGCCGCGGACCAGGTCCCGGCCGCTGGAACCGACGTGCTGGGCGACGGCCAGGACCGGGGGGATGTTGTCACCCGGGTGCGAGTAGTCCGCGGCCAGGAAGGTGTCGTGGTAGTCGAGTTCACGGACCGCGACGCCGTTGGCCCAGGCGGCCCATTCGGGGGAGACGCGTTCCTCGATGCCGAAGACCTTGGCGCCCTTGCCGCCGGTGCTGGGGCCGTGGGTGAGGGCCTGGGCCCGGGCCGCGACGATCGGGGCGCGGTTCAGCGAGGCAACCGCCACCGAGGCGTTGTCGATGATCCGGTTGATCACCATGTCGGTGACCTCATCGGTGACCTCCACGGGATCCGCGGCGACCTTGGCGATCTTGTAGGCGAGCTGGTCCTCGCGGCCCAGGTTTTCCTCGCTCTTGTAAACGCGGACGTGGTGTTCCTTAACCATGGTGCTCCCTTTGCTGAGGTGTATGGGTGGCTTTGACGTGCGAAAGACTGCGGTGCAGGTGAAGCGTGGTGGCGGCCTCGGCCAGGCGCGGGTTGCCGGCGGCGATCGCCTCGGCGATGGCAGCGTGCTCGGCGGCCGCGGCAGTAAGCCGGGCGGCGTCGTCGGCGGCCAGGCGCCGGACGCGCACGAGGTGGACGCGGAGACTGCGCATGGCCTGGACGAGGTAGGCGTTGGAGATGGCGGCGTCGATGGCCGCGTCCAGCCGTCCGACCAGCCCGTAATAGTCGTGCAGGGCCGGATCCTGTCCGCCGATCAGTTCCGGGGCCTGGAGCAGTTCGCGCCGCAACGCATCGAAGGTTGCGGGGTCGCCGCGCTCGGCGGCCAGGGCGGCGGCCCTGCCCTCGAGGGTTTCGCGCAGTTCGAACAGTTCGTCGATGTCGTCTAGGGAAATGTCGGTGACGACGACGCCGCGGCCGCCCGCCGTCGTCGTCAGCCCTTCGGCCGTGAGCCGGCTCAGGGCCTCCCGCAGCGGGGTGCGGGAGATGCCGAGGCGCGCCGACTGTTCCACCTCCGCGAGCACGGTTCCGGGCAGGAGGCGCCATTCGATGATGTCGTCGCGCAGGGCCGCGTAGGCCTTGTCGCTGGCGCGCATCCTGCCTCCTTCGGTGGCGGCTGTGTCGGGATGGAACATCATCAGTGTATACACGCAACGGCCCGTTGCCCAGCAATTGCCGCCTGTGGTGAACAAATAGCCGAGTTGTGTATACATGACCCTTGTATCGCCGGTCCGCCCCGGTTTACCCTTGTCTATCATTGGTCGCATCACAACGTCGTGGACAGGATGTACGTCATGGTCACCAAGAGCTACAGGGCAGCCTACGAACGGAGCCTGGAACATCCCGCAGAGTTCTGGCTGGAGGCCGCGGAAGGGATCTCCTGGCAGACGTCCCCGCGGCAGGCCCTCGAGGCGGGCCGGGCGCCGCTCTACGACTGGTTTCCGGACGGGGTCCTGAACACGTCGTACAACGCCCTTGACCGGCACGTCGCCCAGGGCAGGGGTCAGCAGGATGCCCTGGTCTACGACTCCGCGATGGTGGGCATCCGGCAGAGCTATACCTATGCGGAACTGACGGACCTCGTGGCCCGGTTCGCCGGTGTCCTGCGCCGCAGCGGCGTCGGCAAGGGCGACCGCGTGGTGATTTACATGCCGATGATCCCCGAGGCCGTGATCGCGATGCTGGCCACCGCACGGCTCGGCGCCGTGCACTCGGTCGTCTTCGGCGGGTTTGCCCCCAAGGAACTTGCCGCCCGTATCCGCGACGCAGCCCCCGCGGCGGTGGTGACGGCGTCCGGCGGCATCGAGCCGTCGCGCCGGATTGAGTACCTGCCTGCCGTCGCCGAGGCCCTCAGTATCGCCGGCGCCGCCGAAACCCCGGTGCTGGTCAAGGCCAGGGACGGCTTCGGCTCGACGGTGGCCTCCATGGCGGCCGAGCACCCCGGGTGGCTCGACTGGGACACCGAGATGGCCTCCGCCGAGGCGGCCGCGCCGGTGGACGTCAAGGCGACGGACCCGCTGTACATCCTCTACACCTCGGGCACCACCGGCTCGCCCAAGGGCGTGGTGCGGGACAACGGCGGCCACGCCGTGGCCCTGAAATGGACCATGGAAAACCTCTACGACGTCGGCCCCGGCGACGTCATGTGGACCGCCTCGGATGTCGGCTGGGTGGTGGGCCACTCCTACATCGTCTACGGTCCGCTGCTGGCCGGCGCCACCACGGTGCTGTACGAAGGCAAGCCGGTGGGGACGCCCGACGCCGGCGCGTTCTGGCGGGTCATCCAGGACCACAAGGTCAACGTGCTGTTCACCGCGCCCACCGCGCTGCGGGCCATCCGCAAGGCCGACCCTGAGGGCCGGTTCCTGGACAAGTACGACATTGCCAGCCTGCGGACCCTGTTCGCGGCCGGCGAGCGGCTGGACACCGATACCTTCCACTGGGCCTCCCGGGTGCTCGGTGTTCCGGTGGTCGACCACTGGTGGCAGACGGAGACGGGCTGGGCCATCTGCGCCAACCCCCGAGGCCTCGGCGGACTGCCGATCAAGGCCGGGTCGCCGAGCGTCCCGATGCCCGGCTTCCGGCTCAACGTCGTCGACGGCGCGGGCGGGGACGTCGAGGCCGGCACGGAAGGCAACATCGTCCTCGGCCTGCCGCTGCCGCCTGGCACCCTGACCACGCTCTGGCGCAACGACGACCGCTACATTTCCTCCTACCTCCAGGCGTTTGAGGGCTRCTATGCCACCGGTGACTCGGGCTACCGGGACGAGGACGGCTATGTCTTCGTCATGGGCCGCACGGATGACATCATCAACGTCGCCGGACACCGGCTCTCCACGGGCGCCATGGAACAGGTGATCGGCCAGCACCCGGCAGTTGCCGAATGCGCCGTGATCGGCCTTGCCGACCCGCTCAAGGGCCAGCGGCCCAGCGGCTACGTGGTCCTCAAGTCCGGGGTGGACGTGCCCGAGGAAGTCCTGGTCAAGGACCTGATCGCCCTGGTCCGGCGCGACATCGGGGCCGTGGCGGACTTCAAGCACGTCACCGTGGTGGATGCCCTGCCGAAGACCCGTTCGGGAAAGATCCTGCGCAAGACCATGCGCCAGATCGCCGACGGCGAGACCTACGTGGTGCCCTCCACGATCGAGGACGCCGGCGTGATCGACGCGCTGCTCGACACCCTGCGCCCCGGCCCTACGGAGTGACCGGAGCAGCCTCGTGGTCTACTGATAGTCGCCGGCCCGTTCGCGGGCGATTTCCAACAGGGTGGAGTGGAAGGCCACCTCGGCCGGGGCATAGACCTTGTCCTCCCGCTGCGCCAGCAGTATTCTCCGCAGCGGGGCCGCGGAACCCAGGCTCAGTACCTTTACGTCGGGATGCTGAAGTGCCACGGCGGTTTTGGGCACCATAGCCACGCCCATTCCCACGCTGACCATGGCCTGGGCCTCCTGGTAGTCGTTGGCCAGGAAGGCAATCTCCGGTTCGAATCCGGCGTCGTGAGCGGAACGCTGCAGCACCTCCACGACGGGGTGGGCCTCGGCGCGCACGATCCAGGACTCGTTGCGCAGGTCTTCCATGCGTACCTGCTCCCGCTCGGCGAGTGGATGGCTGCGGGCCACCAGGATAACGGTGCTCTCCCGGAAGACCTCGGTTACGCGGATGGAATCGTCCCGGAACGGGTTCCAGGGGTAATCCCAGAGCAGGCACAGACCCGTGACCCCGGACTGCAGATCTGCGACGAGTTCGTCGAAGCGGGCGCTGCGCAAAGAGAGGCTGATGGCCGGGTAGCGCTTCTTGAAGGTCCGGATGACGATGGGCAGGAAGGATCCGGCCAGGGTTGGGAATGTACCCACGGTCAGGGAACCGCGTCTGAGGCCGGCAATCTGGCCCAGGTCGGACCGGGCTGCCTGCATCTGCCAGACGATCTTGCGGGCGTGGCCGGCCAGAACCTGGCCGGCCTCGGTGGGCACCACCCCGCGGGAGCGGCGGGTGAGCAGAGGCTGCCCCACTTCCTGTTCGAGCTTGCGCAGCTGCTGGGAGACGGCCGAGGGCGTGTACATCATCAACTCGGCCGCCGCGGTGATCGAGCCCTGCTCCACCACCTCCAGCAGAAGCGCCAGCCGCCTTATGTCGAACAAATCCTGACCTTCGTCTTTTAGCAACGCTTCACCCTTCTTCGCCTTTGGTTCATTCCCTGCCGGGACGAGGCCTGCCTTGAGGACTTCGAGCACTTTTCCTGGCAACGGACGCTTTGCAGCTGGGGAATAATCCTCCAGCGCTCTATGAATTAAGCAATCCTACATCCCCCTGAAAAAATCCAACATTGTCTAAAGTTGTGATCTGGCTCAATCTCTTTTCAGGTCCTCATTCAAGTCTGAGGCACGAGGAGAAGCGGGAAACACCATGAAGATCGAAGCCCAATGGATGCGCGGAGGCACCAGCAAGTGCTGGGTGTTCGAAGCGGAGCATCTTCAGGCGGGCGGCATCAGCCTGGATGTGCTGCTGCCGCGGCTGTTCGGCAGCCCGGATCCGCGCCAGATCGACGGCGTCGGCGGCGCCACCTCGACCACCAGCAAGGCCGTGATCGTGCACCGGCCCGTCAGTGGCGACGTCGACGTTGAGTACACCTTTGCCCAAGTCGGTGTCGAAGAGGCCGCGGTGGACTGGGGCAGCAACTGCGGGAACGGCTCGGCGGTGGTGGGTCTGTACGCCATCGAGAAGGGCTGGGTGCTCCCCAACGGAGACGTCACCCGGATCGTCACCCGCAACACCAACACCAACCAAATCATCGTCCAGCGCGTGGCCACCCCTGCCGGAGCCCTGGCCTCCGTTCCGGACGCCCGGACGCCAGGCGTACCCTTCCCCGGCTACGCTGTGGGGCTCGGCTTCCAGGACCCTGCCGGCAGGACCACCGGTGCGCTGCTGCCCACCGGTGCGGCCACTGACACCCTCACCGCCGGCGGAACCCGCTGGACTGTGTCGATGGTCGACGCCGGAGCGCCCGTCGTGATCGTCAACGCCGAAGAACTGGGCCTGGACCCGGCCAGGTACGACCGCTGGCGCGCCGGAGTGGAGCTGCAGCTGGATACCCTGGAGCAGATCCGGCGGCAGGCGGCGGTGCGGATGGGGCTGGTCCGCACAACAGCCGAAGCGGCCCGGGCCATCCCCAAGCTCGCCATCGTCGCCGCGGCCGCCCAGGCTGACCCAGACTGCGACGCCAACGTCATGATGCTCTCCATGGGCAAGCCCCACCCGGCCCTGGCCATCACCGGTAGCATCGCCCTGACCCTGGCCGCCCGCACCCCCGGCACCGTGCTGCACACCATTACGGGCGACTCCCTGGGGAGCACGCTCCGGCTCCGCACCCCCGCCGGGGTCATCGAGACCTGGAGCGAGGAGCACGACGGGACGCTCCTCGTAGGCGTCGACCGCACGGCCCGCACCATCGCCACAACCATCATCCATCTCCCCGAGGTCCCCGGCAGCGCCGTCGCTGCCTCCCTCGCGGGAGCCACCCGCTGAGGAGACCATCATGACCAAGACTGAGCACCGCACCGCTGTCGCTGCGGACCAGACCCGGGACGACGATGCCCCGCGTCCAACCCGCCGCCGCCGAATCCTGCTGGCGGCGGCCGCCGGGTTCGCGTTCCTGGCTTTGATTGCGCTCGTGCTGGGGGGTGATATCTTCAACCCTTCGGCCACCCCGCAACCGGAGCACTCCATGACCGCTGTCCAAATCATCCCGCTCGTCATCCTCGTCATTATGTTCATCGTCGCCACGAAATGGCCGCTGAACATCGGCGTGATGGGGCTGGTTGCCTCCTTCGGCGTCGGCTATTTCATGCTCGGAATGACGGACAAGCAGATCCTCGAAGAGTTCCCCGCCAGCATCGTCGTGACGATCATCGGAGTCACGTACTTCTTCAGCATGGCCCAGCGGAACGGCACCATCGACATCATCGTCCAGACCTGTGTACGCCTCGTCAGGGGCAAGACGATGCTGCTGCCCTGGGTGTTCTTCCTGATTGCTGCTGCGCTCACGTCACTGGGTACCTTCTCGCCGGCCGCCGTCGCGCTGCTGGCGCCGGCGGCCATCGGATTCGCCTACGAGTCCCGGATCCATCCCGTCTTGATGGGCGCATTCATCATCAACGGAGCCCACGCCGGCGGCTTTTCCCCGCTGTCCGTCGCCGGCGTGCTGGTGCACGACATCGCCCTGAAGAACGGATTTCCCATTTCCCAGGGCGCACTCTTCATCGCCAGCTTCGCTCTTAACCTCATTCTCTCCGTGCTCACCATCGTCCTGTTCGCCCTCCTGGGCAGGCTGCGGGACGGCGAAGGCGGCCAGCATGCCGACGTCGACACCGCCCGCACCAGCCGCCCTCGCGGGCAGCAGATCCTCACCCTGGCCCTGATCGCGGTGATGCTCGTGTGCACCCTGGGCTTCCACCTGCCGATCGGCTTTGTCGCACTCTCCGCCGGACTCCTGCTGGCGCTGGTCAATATCAAAGAACACCAGACGTTCATCGGCGGCGTCTCCTGGTCCACCGTCCTGCTGGTAGCCGGCATGATCACCTATGTCTCCCTGCTCCAGCACGTTGGCGTCATCGACACCCTCGCCGAGCAGGCTCTGGCACTGGGCGCACCGCTGCTGGTGGCGCTGGTCCTCTGCTATGTCATTGGCGTCGGCTCAGCCTTCGCCTCCTCCACGGCGTTGCTGACCGCGTTCATTCCCCTGGCCGGTCCGCTCCTGGCTACCAGCTCGCTGAGCGCATCAGGAACGGTCGCGGCGCTGGCTATAGCTGCCACGGTGGTGGATGTCTCGCCCTTCTCCACCGACGGTGCGCTGGTGGTCGCCAACGCCCGCGACAATGACAGGCAGCGAGTGTACCGGCAGCTGATGGCGTATGCCGGGGGAGTGGTGCTCGTAGCCCCGGCCCTCGCCTGGGTCCTGCTGGTTCCCACCGGCATCATGTAACCGAGCGGCCACCGGCGGTGCGGCTACCGATAGCCGGGCCGACCCCGCCGCATTGAATGAAGTCTTCGTTTGCGGCAAGTAACCACGCAGAAGGCCCGGACACACAGTGTCCGCCGGCACCAGACCGCAGTGGGGCGGCGAATGATGATCACCCGGATCATCGCCTATTCGCAACGCGCGCCGCCCCGCTGCCCTGACACGTCAACAGCGGCCGCATGGCACTAAGCATTCGCGATGATCCCGCCACAAGGAAACCGCCGGGACGGCATTTCGCGGCAGTGTTTCCCGGGATTGCCGGCAAGTGCCCTCCCGGTGACGGTAACGGGGAGCGGCAGGCCTACGTCCGCGGCCGGTTCCAGCGGTATTCGTTCTCCGGCCGCCCGGGGGCGCCGTAGCGGGCGGCGCGGGAGACCGTTCCGGCGTCGGCGAGGTATTCGAGGTAGCGCCGGGCGGTGACCCGGGACATCCCGAGCGCCTCCATGACCTCGCTGGCCGACACCGCCTCGGCCTGCTGCTTGATGTAGTCCTGGACGGATTCCAGCGTGGATACGGCCAGGCCCTTGGGCAGCGACAGCTCGGACGGGGCACGGAGGCTGGCGAAGGCCTGGTCCACATCGCTTTGGGACGCCCGGGCTCCGGCTTCCCCGGCCAGGGGTGCGGCCAGCTGCTCGCGGAACAGCCGGTAGCTGGCGAGCTTGTCCGCAAAGGTCGCGTAGGTGAACGGTTTGATCAGGTACTGGACCACGCCGGTGGCCACCGCGCTGCGGACAATGTTCAGTTCCCGCACCGCGGTGATGGCGATGATGTCCGCGAACAGTCCGGCCGCCCGCATCCGGCGTGCGATGTCCAGCCCGTGGAGGTCCGGGAGGTTCATGTCCAGCAGGACCAGCTCCACCGGATTGCCTGCCGCGGAGAATTCGGTGAGCAGGCGCAGGGCGGACTGGCCGTCGGGCGCGGAGCCCGCCAGGGTGAAACCGTCCAGCCTTTCTATGTAGGCGGCGTGCGCTGCGGCAGCGATGGGCTCGTCCTCGACGACGAGTACCCGGATCTCGCTCATGGTTGTCCCTCGGTAGTGACCGGCAGCGGAGTGACCGGCGGTGTTGTGACGGGCAGAGTGACGCGGAACAGCGCCCCGGCCGGGCTGGTGATTGTCATGGTACCGCCCAGCCGCTGTACCGCCTGGCGCACCAGGGCCAGTCCAAGGCCGCGTCCGAACGGTCCCGGGGCCTTGGTGCTGAAACCATGCCGGAAGACGTCCTCCACGGCCGCGGGATCGATCCCGGGGCCGCTGTCCTCCACGGTAATCTCCAGGGCGGAGCCGGTGGTCTCGACGGTCAGCTCCACGAGCCGGGGTGCCGGCGCCTCGGCCGCGGCGTCGATGGCATTGTCCAGCAGGTTCCCCAGGATGGCCACGAGGTCCTGCACGGCCAGTCCGGTCACGGCCGTGGAACCGCTGGTATTGAGGGTCAGTTCGACGCCGCGTTCGTGTGCTTCGGCTGCCTTGCCCATGATCAGGGCGCCGAGCACGGGTTCCTCGATGGAGCTCACAATGTCATCCGTGAGCCGCTGGCTCAGTTCCAGGTCTTTGGTGGCGAAGTCCAGCGCCTCGGGGCCCCGGCCCAGTTCCATGAGCGAGACGATGGTGTGGAGCCGGTTGGCGTGTTCATGGGTCTGGGCGCGGAGCGCGTCCGAGAGCGTGCGCATGGTCTCGAGTTCACTGCCCAGGGATTCGATCTCGGTACGGTCCCGGATGGTGGCGACCGTTCCATAAACAGGAGTGCCAGCGCCGGCAGCGCCGGACTTCGCTCCGCGCGGGCGGGCGCTGGCAGATTCGGGTCCCACCGCGGGGCCCTGGTTGACCACCAGGATCCGCGAGCCGGTCAGGTGGATCTCATCCAGGGCGGTCCGCCCCGATTCGAAGAGCTCTTTGAGGCTGGGGGCCAGCGGCAACTCCGCGAGGGAGGGCGCCGCCTGGCGGCCGCCCCCCGCAACCCCGCGGTCAGCGCCGGAGGTGGGACCGCCGTCGGCGGACTGCTTCCTCAACCCGAGCAGTTCGGCGGCCTGGTCGTTGTACATCACCACTTTGCCCTTGGGGTCGATGAGGATCACGCCCTCGCGCACCGAATGCAGCACCGATTCGTAGTACGCGAAGAGCTGGCCCAGCTCTTCGGGGCCCCAGCCGCGGGTCACCCGGCGCAGGTACCGTCCCAGGAGCCAGGCCGCCGCCGACCCGCCGGCCAGCAGCGCCAGGCTGATGGCCAGCAGCGCCGGCAGCCGGCCGGAGAGTGCGACGTCCACCGTCCGGACCGTCACGCCCGCGGCCACGAGCGCCCGGACCTTGCCGTCGGCATCCTTGACCGGGGCGATGGTGCGCACCGACGGGCCGAGGGTGCCGGCCACGACTTCCGTGAACACCTGGCCATGGAGGGCCGCGTCAATGGAGCCGATATACGGTTTGCCCAGTTCCTCATCCCGCGGGTGGGTCCAGCGCGTGCGGTCCGGGGCCATGATCGTGATGAAATCCGCGTCGGCGTCGTTCATGGTCTTCAGGGCATACGGCTGCAGCAGGGCCGTGGGATCGGCCGAGTCCGCCGCCGCCAGGACGAAGGGGGCGTCGGCGACGGCGGTGGCGATGCCGGCCATCCGGCGTCCGGCCTCGTCGTAGGCGTGATCGCGCGCGTCCACGAACACGGCCGTGCCAACGATGGCCGTCAGGGCCACCACGAACAGCAGGTTGGCCGCAAACAGCCTGCGGGCGATGCTCCAGCGCCGGATCATCAACACCTTCCATGACCAATATGAACGCAAGGGTGATGCGCGTCACCTTCTCATCAATGATGGGGTTACACGCAAGAAGGACAAGAGCGGACCACAGCCAGGACCGCACCAAGTCCAGCCTATCCAAGGAGAACACCATGGCCTCTCAACGAGGAGAGTCAGCAGCACCGGCCGCCGCTCCGGCCAAGAAGCGCAAGGGACTGGACAAGTCCCACTACCTCTACATCGCAGTCATCGTAGCCGTGATTGCAGGTGCCGTTATCGGCCTGCTGTTCCCCGAGGTCGGCAAATCCCTCAAACCACTCGGCGACGGCTTCATCAAACTCATCAAGATGATGATCGCGCCCGTGATCTTCTGCACCATCGTGCTGGGCATCGGCTCCATCGCCAAGGCCGCCACGGTCGGCAAGGTCGGCGGCCTGGCGCTCGCCTACTTTGTGGTCATGTCCACGTTCGCCCTGGGGATCGGCCTGGTGGTCGGCAACCTGATCCACCCGGGCGAGGGCCTCAAGCTCGCCCCCTATGATCCGAACAAGAAGGCGGCAGTCGACAGCACCGTTGACTTCCTTCTGGGCATCATCCCGGGCGACATTCCCGTGTTGCCGACCCTCCTCGCCGCCATCCTGGTCGGCTTCGCGCTGCAGAAGATGGGCCCGCAGGGAGCCCCGATCCTCAAGGCCGTCGGTTACGGCCAGGCCCTCGTGTTCCGCATCCTCATCATGATCATGTGGCTGGCCCCGGTCGGAGCCTTCGGCGCGATCGCCGCAGTGGTCGGTGCAACCGGCTTCCAGGCCATCATCAGCATGGCGACCCTGATGGGCGCCTTCTACATCACCTGCGCCCTGTTCATCGTCGTGATCCTCGGCGGCCTGCTCAAGGCGGTCGCAGGCGTCAGCATCTTCAAGCTCATGAAGTACCTCGGCCGCGAATACCTGCTGATCTTCTCCACGTCCTCCTCCGAAGCCGCGCTGCCCCGCCTGATCGCGAAGATGGAACACCTCGGCGTGTCCAAGCCCGTCGTGGGTGTCACGGTCCCCACCGGGTACTCCTTCAACCTCGACGGGACCGCCATCTACTTGACCATGGCCGCACTGTTCGTCGCCAACGCCATGGGCACGCCGCTGGACCTTGGCGCCCAGGTTTCCCTGCTGGTCTTCATGATCATCGCCTCCAAGGGTGCCGCCGGCGTCACCGGTGCCGGCCTGGCCACGCTGGCCGCCGGACTCCAGGCGCACGCACCCCAACTGCTGGGCGGCGTGGGCATGATCGTCGGCATCGACCGGTTCATGTCCGAGGCGCGCGCCCTGACCAACTTCACCGGCAACGCCGTCGCCACGGTGCTGATCGGCACCTGGGTCAAGGAGATCGACGGCGGACGCGTGGACCGTGTCCTGGCCGGTGCCGAGCCGTTCGACGAAGAGACGATGCTGGCCGGCCACTCCGGCGCACAGGATGCCGCCGAACAGCCCGCACAGCCGGCACAACCGGTCCTGGCACACGCCTGAACCGACGCCTGCACCGTCCCGAACCACGCCGGAACCGGCCAGGGCCGCACCCCGGCCCTAAACTGACAGGACGCACTACCGCTCGATGACGCCCAAGCGCCCGGCAGCCCAGCTGCCGGGCGCTTGGGCGTTCGGTTCAGCCCTCGTCGGCGCCGAAGGGGGTGACCACCGTGCGGCGGGGCGTCCCGGCGTCGTCGTAGTTCAGGGTGCTGACGCGGACGCCGTACAGCGCGGAAAGCTGCGCATCGGCGAGGAGCGGCCCGGCAGGCCCGGTCACCACACCCGCGGCGCCCATGAGGACCACCGAGTCCGCGAGGAACAGGGCGTGGTCCGGGTGATGGGTGCTCACGAGCAGCGACATCCCGGTCCGCACGAGTTCCCTCAGCAGCTGGAGGACCCGGACCTGGTTCTTCAGGTCCAGCCCGGTGGACGGCTCATCCAGGACGAGGAGCCGCGAACCGCCCGCGATAGCCCGTGCAATGAGGACCAGCTGCTGCTCGCCCCCGCTGAGCGTCGGAAACAGCCGGTCGGCCAGGGCGGCTATCCCCACCCGGTCCATGGCGCGGAGCGCGGCGGCCCTGTCCCGGCTGCCGGGGGAGCGGAAAACGCCGATGTGGCGGGCACGGCCCATGACCACCATGTCCAGGGCCGGGTAGCCGAACGTGCTGCCGCGCGCCTGGGGAACATAGCCCGCCGTCTCGGACCTGCGCACCGCACCCTCCTGTACGGCCAGCATGCCGGCCGCGCAGCGCACCAGGGTCGTCTTGCCGCTGCCGTTGGGCCCCAGGACCGCGGTCACGGTGCCCGGCGGCACCGAGAAGCTGAGATCCTTGAACACCCAGTTCTGCGGCGAATAGCCAAACCCGGCCCCGCGCAGCTCAAGCACCGTCCCAGATCCTCTCCCGGTTCCGGCGCAACAGCACGAAGAACACCGGTGCGCCGATCAGGGCGGTCAGGACGCCCAACGGGATTTCCCCGGCCGTGGCGGTGCGCGCGATGGTGTCGATGGCGATCAGGTAGGCCCCGCCCAGCAGGAAGGAGACCGGCAGCAGCACCCGGTGGTCCGGTCCCACCCACATGCGTGCGAGGTGCGGGATGACCAGCCCCACCCAGCTGATGACGCCGCTGACGGCGACGGCCCCGGCGACCATGAGAGCCACGGCGGCGAGGACCGCCCAGCGCAGGGGGCGGGGCCGGAGCCCCAGGGCGGTGGCGTCGTCGTCGCCGAGCGAGAGCACATTGATCCGCCACCGGAGGGCCAGCAGGACGACGCCGCCGGCAGCGATGGGAATGAGGGCCACCAGCACTTTCGCCCAGGTGGCGGTGGAGACACTGCCAAGCAGCCAGAATACGATGGCGGGCAAGGTGGTGAACGGGTCCGCCAGATACGTCACCAGGGCCACCAGGGCGGAGAAGAAGGAGGCCGTGACGATTCCTCCGAGGACCACCATGAGGATGTGGGCGCCGCCCCGCCCGGACGTGATGAGGAAGACGATTCCCAGTGCCAGCAGCCCGAAGCCGAACGATCCGCCCACGAGGGCGACGGGGCCCAGGCCCAGCAGCAGGGCCAGGGCACCGCCGAAGGAGGCGCCCGAGGAGACGCCGATGACCTCCGGGCTGACCAGGGGGTTGCGGAACACGGCCTGCAGGGCCGCGCCACCGATTGCGAGGGCGCCACCGACCAGCAGGGCCAGCAGGACCCTGGGCAACCTGATCAGCAGCACCACGTTTTCCTCGGCCGCGGGAAGGCCCGGGCCGAAGGGAACTATTCGGGAGGCCAGGATCTGCACGACATGGTCCAGGGACACGCTGTAGCGGCCGCTGGCGAGTGCAACCGCCGACACGGCCGCCAGGACTGCTCCTGAGAGCAGGCATGGACCGATGACCTGGCGCAGCCCCGGTCCCCGGCCGCCGGGGGGTCCCGTGGTCAGAGGCTGGGCCTCACGAAGCATCGAACTGCCGGTAGTTGGCCGAGGTGCCGTTGGCTTCGGTCCAGAGGATCTTGTCCAGCTCCGGCGCCGATGGCCGGTAGCGGTACAGGAAGTCGAAGTAGTCGTTTGTCTCGTCCCTCAGCGTGGAGAGGTTGCCGGAGGGGAAACTGACATCTGTGAGCCAGCGCCACATCAGTGGCGATTCCTGGCCGGGGGGATCCCAGCGGTAGCCGCCCAGCGGGACCTTGTAGACGCGGCGGGAGCGCACGGCGGAGACGCTTTGCCACACCGGGTTGCCGTAGACGTCGGCGGGCATCGCGTCGTCGAAGTTCCCGAGCAGGATGATTTCCGGATCCCAGGCCAGGACCTGTTCGACGTCCACGCCCACCATGCCCTTGCCCTGAAGGCCCTGCGGGCCGGTGGCGGGGTTGTGTGCCCCGATGAGCTTGATGTAGAAGTCGTTGTAGCTGCCGTTTCCGGCTACCTTGAGGCCGCCGCTGAACCTGTTGAAGTAGATGATGCCCGGGCCGCCGGTGCCGCGGGCGGCGGCCTCGGCCTGGATGGCCTTCTGTTGCCCGTCGCTGCGCGCCTTCATCTGCACGGCCCGGTCCGGCCGGCCCAGCATCGTTGCGAAAAGCGCGGTCCACGTGTCCACGTCCTGCTGCGTGCCGGTGTTCGTGATGCCCAGGACCTTCATCCCGGCCTGTTCCAGGGGTGCCGTCAGTTGCGCATCGCTCCACTGGACCACGACGTCGGGGTTCAGGGCCCGGATGCTTTCGACATTGGGCGTGAAGTCGGTCGTGGCGATGTCGTGCGGGATGTTCAGGGCCTCCGGGTACATGGTGCCCATGGCGCCGTCGCGCATGGCGACCCATGAGGCGTTGTGCATCCCGGCCAGATGGCCGGCGCCCTGGTCGACGGCGGCCAGCAGGGAGGCGGCGGGCATGGGAATGGTCACCACACGGGTGACCGGGCGGTCGAAACTCAGGACCGTCCCGCGCTGGTCCGTCACCTGGATCCCGTCCGGGCCGGAGGCGGAACCCGGGGGCGCAGTACCGGCAGCCCCTGCCGGCGGCGTTGACTGCGGCGACGACTGTGGCGCCGTGCCGGCCGCGGCGCAGGAAGCGAGGAACAGCGCCCCTCCGCCGTAGAGGGCCGCTGCCAGGACAGATCGTCGGTTGGCTTCGGGGACGCTCATCGGCCTACCTCCCGGGAAGGACCGCGCGCAACGGCCATTCGCTCCGCGCCGGCCACAGCAATGGTCCCGGTGCGGCATTTCCTCACAGCATCCGCCGAATGCGCAGGGGTGTCAATGCCGGTCACGACGGGCATTGTTCGCCGATGGGCGCCGGTGCTAGCCTCGCTGATATCCCCTGTGAAATGAGGCCACGGGATGGAAATCAACGGCGCCCAACTGTTTGTCCGCTACGCGTATCCGCCGAATTCGCGGGGCAGCTGCGGGCCGCCTGACAGCGACGCGCTGCTGCACTATGGCCAGTCCGGGGTGACCGACGCGGGCCTGCGCGAACTTGCGAAGGGGTTCGCCGGCGCCTGGCCGTACCTGGAGCTCATCGCAGGTGCCACCGGCAACCCGGACCCGCTGGACTACGCGGTGGTGGAGGCCTACTGGGTGGGAAACACGCTGCTGGACTCCGTGGGTGTGCGCAGCATCGGCAATTCCATGGAGGACCGGTTCCGCGCACGGACCGGGCATCAGTTCCCGCATCTGATGGAAGGGGTCCTGGCCGGCGGCGTCCCGCATCACAGCTTCCACGTCCTGGAAATCTATCCGTGGACGGGACTCTTGCGCGATGACAGGCGCTCATCCACGGCCCTGAATGTCCTTGACCAATGCCGCATCCGGTGGGGCGAGGTGGTGGCCGTCGAAGCGGACAGCGCCCTCGTGCGCTCGCGGCCCCTGGCGTGGGACGGGATGGCGCTGTCGCTGGGGGAACCGGTGATCGAGACGGCCAAGTACGCCGTGGCCGGGTCCGGCTTCATCGCTGACCTCATGCCCGGGGACATGGTGTCCCTCCACTGGGACTGGGTGTGCGACCGGCTCTCGGCCGCCCAGCTCCACCGGCTCCAGCACTACTTTGCGCGCCACCTCAAGATCGCGAATTCCGGCGTGGAGCACCGCGGCGCAGCGATCGCCCTCGAATAGCGGCGCCTTCAGATCCTTCAGTGGGGGAGTTCCTTCAGTGGGAGAGTTCCTTCAGTGGGGGAGTGAAGGCTACGGGACCGTGTCGGTGGGGTCCGGGCCCCGTCCCATGAGCTCAAGTCCCGTCATCGCACGGTCGGCGCCTTCCTGGTCCACGCGTTCCAGGGCGAAGCCCATGTGGATCAGGACCCACGTGCCGCTCTCCACGGGGCCGTCATCGAGGAGGCCAATGTTGATTTTGCGCTCCACTCCGGCCACATCCACGAGGGCGAGTTGCCCGTTGTAGCCGTCGATCACTTCGATGATCCGGCCCGGTATTCCCAGACACATCCGTGGTTCCTCCTCAGCCTGTTTCATCCGGAGCCGCGCTCGCGGGCGCTGCGTCTGCGTTCGTGATGCGGGCTGTGACCAGGGTGCGGACTGCTTCCACGGCTGCCGGAACGGCGCGGGACACGTCCTCGGACAGTCCCATGCCCTCGTCCGTTCGCCCCGCGATGCAGCCGACCAGGTAGGTCTCCGGCAGCGATCCGCCCAAAACACGCAGACGGCGGAGGACAGCCAGCGGGTCCATGCCATGCGGATCGAAGGCCGGATTGGCCCGCAGGCCGGCCGGCGTCAGCGGACCGCCGCTTTCCAGGTCCTCCACCCGGATCTTCAGGATCCGAAGCGTTCCCGCGCCTGCGCTCCCGTCCGCCGGGGCCGGGAGCACATCCACGAGCACCAGCGCATCCACCCCGTCCAGAAGATCGTAGGCGAGGTGCAGCCCGCGGATCCCGTAGTCCCGCACCTGGACCTCCTCCGGCGCCCAGCCGGGCAGGCCGGACACCTCCTCGGCCAGCCGGCGGGCGACGGCCGGCCCAAATCCGTCGTCGCGAAGGAACACGTTCCCCACGCCCGCCACGAGGACCCCGCTCACACCGGGCCTCACATGCTCCGCATTCGCACGTAGCGCTTGATGTCCGGAATTGAACGCAGGCCGACGACGGCTGCTGCCAGGCCCGCGGCCAGCAAGAGCACGACTGTCATGATGCCCAGAGCTTTCATGGTGATGGTTCCTTTCCGTTGTCCGGGGCCGGCGCCGCGGTGAGCGGCACGAGTTCCTCGGGGGCGAAATACAGATACCGTCCGTACCACTCCTGCAGTTCGGCGGCGGGGTCGGCCTCGAGGACCACCGCGACGTGCGTTCCGCCGTCGACGTCGAAGTGGACTCCGGTGACACGCCCCGACTTGCCGGCGAAGAAGAGGTCCTGGGCGTCGGCGCGGCGCAGCGGGACAACCCGCACCCTGCTGCCGCGTGAGATCGGGACGCCGTCGATGAAGACGGTGTCCGATCCCGGATCCACGGCGGCGTCCCGGGCCGGATCCCACCACGGCGTGCCGGTGTCCGCGTCGGAGGCGCCCGGAACCGAGAATTCCGGAACTGAGAACTCCGGATAGGCCGGGACCGCGGGGCCGGGGAAGCCGTCGCCTCCGATGCTCCCGGGTCCGAGGGGCGCACCGGCGTGCGGGTTCCGCAGGATGCCGTGCAACTGCTGGAGCTCCTCTGCCGTCATGTTTTCGCAGCGTTCGATGATCGCCGCGGCCCGGGCATCGGTTGACCGGGCCTCCGCCTTTTCCGCATCGGTCAGGGTGAGCACCCGCAAGGTCAGGATTTCATCGATCTCCGTCGCGTCGAACAGTTCCACGGTGCTTTCCGGTGCCACCGCCGGATGGTCATAGAGGATGATCGGGGACAGGAGCAGGACATCGCGCTGCCCTTCAGGGCCGGCGAGCACGGGCCAGCAGCGGTGCTGGCTGCACAAAGCGGCCGCCGCCGCTGCCCATCCCGGCGGATCAATCACCGACAGGAAGTCGGCATCGTGGACGGCGAGCAGGACATGGGCTCCGATGAACGAGTACTCGATGGCGGAACGCGTGTCGGTGGCCGCTGCCGCCGTGTTCTCCACCGTGACCCTGAGCCGCCACAGCGGCCCGTGGGCCGGCCCGGCCGCGGCATCTGCTCCGGCGGCCTGCCCCGGCGCCACCACTTGCGCCGCCAGCAGGCGCACCTCGCCACGAAGCTCCCGCCGCCGGCGCACAAGCCGGCCGGCAATGGCGCCGGCGGAATCCAGCACGGGCTCGATGTCCTCGTTCGCCGGCACGTTCACCGGCGCGGACACGCCGGCGGCAAGCTGGCCGAGGCTGTACGGCCCGAGGGTGATCTCCTGATCCGTTGCCTCGTCCCAGCTAAGCCACCGGGAGGCGCCGACGGTGAGTTCGTCGACGGGCGTGAATCCGCCGTCATCCGCGCGTTCGGCGGACCGTCTCTGGAGGTGCAGGAAGCGCAGGTGCACGTCGACCCGGGCCGCGGGTCCCGGCTCGAGGAGGCAATCCGCTGCCATGTCCGGCGCTTCGCCGGCACCGGATTCAGCCGCGCCCGGCGGCCCGAGCACGCCGAACTGCCAGCGGGCCTGGTTCTTGGCGGACGAGGCGCGGTAGGGGTACAGGAGGTATCCCTCGTAGAGGACGGCGTCGGCGACGGCGCGGGCCAGGCTGAGTCCGGTGTTCACGGCACCGGGTCGCCCGCCCCGGCCAGCAGCCCCTCGATAGCGGCCTCCCAGGAAATCAAGCCGTGGACCGCCTTGTACCTGGCCAGGGCCGCGAGGACGTCGCGGTCCAGGCGGATCCATCCCTGGTTCGGGAAGAATGCGTCCATCAGCGAGCGCCAGGCCGCCACGGGCAGGGCGTACCGGGTTTCCCGGTCCCAGGGAATCTGCTCGACGCCGAAGCCCGCCGCGCCGCGCGTGAAGACCGTCCCGGAGAAGAGGAACTCCAGCGGGACCGTCCCGTCCCGCAGGGAGTTCAGGTATTTTGCCGCTGCGACGTCGAAGTCGAACGTGCAGGGCAGCGGCAGGTCAACGTCGGCACTGTCCGCAAATCCCTGGACCAGGACGCCGCTGTGCATCCAGATGAAGGGCTTGAGTGTGGTGGGCCACCGTCCGCGGGTGCCGAAGAGTTCCAGCAGCCCGGCTTCCTCGTCGGCATCGTAGCCGCGGCGCTGGGCCAGGATCCGCACCTGGCACCGCAGGGCCATGGCATGGACGGCGGCGCCACTCTTCTCCTGGATCCGCAGGCGCGCGGTCAGCTGGGGTGCGGCCGCGTAGGGCTCCGGGGCGATGTCCAGCACACTGAATTCGAGCTCAACCATGGCGTCCCTCCAAGTCTGCCGCGGGGGCGCCCGGCCTGCTGCGGCGGCTGATCCGGTCGAAGAATCCCGCGAGCTCCTGGCGGGACTCCTGGCCGCCGTCGAAGCCTTTCCATACCCGCCGCAGGCGGCCCACCAGCTCGTAGCACGCATCGATGGGGACCAGGTGGCAGTCCGCCCGGTCCCGGTCCGGGCCGGGGGCGCGGATCAGCAGGGCTTCCGTGTCGGGGGCGAGCACGGTGATGGCCGGGTTGGCCGCCTCGACCAACGCCCAGGCAGCCAGGGGAAGTTCGGACTCCGTGGCGCCCGCGGGGCTCGGGTAGAAAGCGGCCGTCAGGCCAAGAGTCGAGTTGAAGAAGAAGAATGCCAGCCCCACCGGGATTTCCAGCTCGTCCCACTGGGCCTGGCCGAGCTCGAAGGGTTCGAATGAGAGGTAGCGGTCAGGGACGGAGCGGTAGCGCAGATGGGCCGACGAGTCCGTGAACAGCAGATAGCAGGGCCGGCACGTGCACAGCAGGGAGCGGCCCTCCAGATCCACCACGTGCTGGTGGACTTCCGGGATGGGCTCCGCGCACATCTCGCAGCGCTCGCCGGCAGGCTGGGCCGGGCGGGTGGACGTTATCCGGCGGAGCACGGCCAGCGCCGACGCGCTGTTTCCGGCCCTGTTGTTTCCGGCGCTGTTGTTTCGGGCGCTGTTGTTTCCGGCGCTGCCGGGCGGCTGACTCCCGGTTCCCGGCGTCGCCGTCATGCCCTGCTCCGTTCCCGTGCCGCGGAATTCATGTGCCGGCATCTCACAGAGGGTCCGCGGTGGTGGGGACGGCCACGGAGGGAACCCCGTCGCGGAGCAGCAGCGGAAGGGGATCAAGATGCAGCCCCTTGTCCTCGAGGCAGGCCCCGGCCTTCCGGACGTCGAAGTGGCTGCGGCAGTGCGGGCAGCGCAACAGCCCCCCGCCCACCGGGGCGGCCAGCGCCCGCTGCAGCGAGGCGCCCGGCATGGTGTGGGTGCACCGCGGGCAGCGGTCCACAAACGCGTAGATGTCCGGGCCGATCCGGCACGTGAGCACGTCCACGCCCGCCACCAGGAAGCCGGCCACGGCTCCGGTCTCCAGCTCAGCGAGGGCCGGGACCGCCTGCCACGTGCCTGGGGCCGGTGTGCCGGAGTCGGGGACCGCCCAGTCCGGCGCGGCACTGCGAATGCCGCCGTCGGGCGGGCCGCCCAGCCCGTCCAGCCGCGAGCGCAGGGCGCCGACCGGGATGAGGGCGGGAACGGCGGCGGGGGCCGCTTCCTCCACTTCGATGCCGGTCACCTCGGGCGCCGCAGATTCGATCGCGTCCTCGACGGCGAGCTTGAGCGTCACCGACGACGACGGACAGCCCTGGCAGCTGCCCAGCAGCCTCAGCCGGACGACGCCTTCTTCGCTGATGCCGAGCAGTTCCACATCGCCGCCGTGCGAGCCGAGGTAGGGCCGGACCGAGTCCAGGGCGCCGGCAATCCTGCCGGGCAGGTCCACGGGGTGCAGCCCGTGGATCAGGAGCAGGCCCGACACCAACGGGTCGGACGTGAGGGCGGACAGCGTTCCGGGCCCGAGCGCACCCTGCGAATCGAGCACGTGCAGGATCCGTTCCAGCCCGGCACCGTACAGTTCCGTCACCTGCCGGACCAGTTCTTCCGCCCGGTCCCGGGCCACCGGACCGCCCGAGCCCAGCGCGTCCAGGAGGGAACTGATCCGTTCACCGGCCGAGCCCAACAGATTCTCCCGGTCCATGGCGGGCTACTCACCGGTGAGCGACTGCGTGGGGGAGTGCAGCAAGTCCAGCGTCTGCCCGTCGCCGAGATACATGTGGACGCCGCACGGCAGGCAGGGGTCAAAGCTGCGGACGGTGCGCATGATGTCGATGCCCTTGAAATGGTCGCGGTCGTTCTCCTCGAAGATGGGCTGGCCCTGCACCGCGTCCTCATACGGGCCCGGTGTTCCCTCGGAGTCGCGCGGGCTGGCGTTCCACGGCGTCGGCGGATAGGGATGGTAGTTGGCGATCTTGCCGTCGCGGATCACCATGTGGTGCGAGAGTACGCCGCGGACGGCTTCGGTGAAGCCGCAGCTGATGGCTTCCTCCGGCACCTCGAAGGACTCCCACGTCTTGGTGCGGCCGGCCCGGATTTCCTCGAGCGCCTTTTCAGCGAAGTGCAGGGCGGCGGCCGCCGCGTAGGCCTGGAAATAGGTCCGGGCGCGGTTCCGCTCCAGCGTGTTGCTCCACTGCGGGATCTTCCATTCCAGGGTCACCGGGCCCTTCAGCGCAGTCTTGGGCAGCTCGATCTGGACGCTGCTGCCCGTTGACTTGAGGTAGCCGGTGTCGACTAAGCCGGCAAGGGCGGTCGACCAGAGCCGGGCCAGCGGGCCGCCGCCGGTATCCAGCGCCAGGTTGCTTTCGCCGTCATTCCACCGCGGTGACATCACCCAGCTGTACTTGTCCTCGAGGTCGCGCTTCTGCGGCCGCGGGTTGGTGTGCTGGTTCCAGGGGTGCCGGCGGTCCACCGGGTTGCCCAGCGGGTCGCGGGTGACGAACATTTCCTGGTCGCCCCAGTCCTCGTAGTAGGACGAGCCCAGCATGATCCGGATCCCCAGGTTGATGCGCACCAGATCCGTGGTCACGAGTTTGCCGTCCACCACGACGCCGGGGGTGACGAACATCTTCCGGCCCCACTCCGTCATGTCCTTGTAGGCGAAATTGCAGAACTCCGGGTCCTGGAAGGACCCCCAGCAGCCCAGCAGGGTGCGCCGCAGCCCCACCTGCTCGTACCCGGGCAGGGCCGCATAGAAGAAGTCGAAGAGGTCATCGTGCATCGGCACGACCTTCTTCATGAACTCCACGTACCGCATGAGCCGGGTGATGTAGTCCGTCATCAGCTGGATCGTCGCCACGGTGCCCACGCCGCCGGGGTAAAGCGTGGAGGGATGGACGTGCCGGCCCTCCATCAGGCAGAACATTTCCCGGGTCATCCGGCTCACTTGCAGTGCCTCGCGGTAGAACTCCCCGGTAAACGGATTCAGCGAGCGCATGATGTCCGCGATGGTGCGGTAGCCGTGCTCAGCGGCCTGCGGGGCCGGCGTGTTCTCGGCTTTGGCCAGCACCGACGGGTTGGTTTCGGAGACCATCTTCTCGCAGTAGTCCACGCCGACCAGGTTCTCCTGGAAGATGTTGTGGTCAAACATGTACTCGGCAGCCTCGCCCAGGTTGACGATCCATTCGCCGAGGTGGGGCGGCTTCACGCCGTAGGCCATGTTCTGCGCGTAACAGGAACAGGTGGCGTGGTTGTCGCCACAGATTCCGCAGATCCGGCTCGTGATGAAGTGTGCGTCCCGGGGGTCCTTGCCGCGCATGAAGATGGAATAGCCGCGGAAAATCGAGGACGTGCTGTGGCATTCCACCACTTGGTTGTTCTTGAAATCGACCTTGGTGTAGATGCCGAGGCTGCCGACGATCCTTGTGATCGGGTCCCAGGCCATCTCTACCAGGTTCTCGCCCGCGGTACCGTCCGCTGAGGGCATCGGAATCGTCGAAGTCATTGCATTGCCTCTCTGCCTAGCGTCCCTACCAGGTCCGCTTGGCGCCGGTCAGCAGATCATTACCGGGTTTGCGCCAGCGGGGTTCCTGGTCCAGCGTGTGCTTCGTGATGTTCCGCAGTGTCCTGATGGTCTTGCCGTACGGCATGATCGAGGCGGTCGACAGCTTGCCGCCGGGAGGTTCGTCCATGAACGGCATGAATTTGTCCGGGAAGCCCGGCATGGTGCAACCGATGCAGATGCCGCCCACGTTGGGGCAGCCGCCGATTCCGTTCATCCAGCCGCGTTTGGGCACGTTGCACTTGACCACCGGCCCCCAGCAGCCGAGCTTGACAATGCACTTCGGGGACCCGTATTCGGTGGCGAAGTCGCCCTGTTCGTAGTACCCCGCGCGGTCGCATCCCTCGTGCACCGTCTGGCCAAACAGCCAGGTCGGCCGGAGCGCCTCATCCAGGGGAATCATGGGGGCCTGTCCGGTGGCCTGATACAGCAGGTACGTCATGGTTTCGGAAAGGTTGTCCGGCTGGATGGGGCAGCCCGGGACGCACACGATCGGGATCCCGGCTTTGGAGCGCCAGTCATACCCGAGATAGTCGGGCACCCCCATGGCGCCGGTAGGGTTTCCGGCCATGGCATGGATGCCGCCGTAGGTCGCACAGGTCCCGGCGGCGATGATCGCCGTCGCCTTGGGCGCCAGCCGGTCCAGCCACTCGCTGGTGGTGATCGGCTGTCCGGTGTCGAGGTTGTTGCCGAAGGCTGCCCAGTAGCCGCCCGCGGCGTGCAGCTTTTCATTCGGGATGGACCCCTCCACCACCAGCACAAACGGCTCCAGCTCGCCGCGGTCCGCCTTGCGGAACCACTCGAGGAAGTCGTCGGCGCCTTGCTGCGGGCCGCATTCGAAGTCGATCAGCGGCCAGTGCATGGCAATCTTGGGTAGTCCGGGAAGCGCCCCAAGGGCTATCTCCTCGACGCTTGGCTGGGTTGCCGCCGTCAGGGCCACGGAGTCACCGTCGCAACTGAGTCCGGCATTGATCCACAGGACGTGGATCAAGGTTTCTTCCGCTTTCAATGCAGTAGCTGTAGGCATCGTTGCCTCCTTCGGAGCCCGCCCTGTGGCCGCGGCTCGAATGTTGCGTCAACGGTCAAACGCGTAGTCCGCCAGAGCGCGGCGCACTCCCGGCGGCAGCCGCCGCCGGGTGGGGATTCTTCCGGATCCACTCCAGCCAGCCGTCCATGCCGTCGCCGGTGGTAGCTGACAGGGTCAGGACGTCGACGCCGGGATTCAGCAGGCGCGCCTGGCGCACGCATCGCTCGACGTCGAACTCCACATAGGGGAGCAGGTCTGCTTTGTTGATGATCACCAGGTCGGCGGCCAGGAACATGTGGGGGTATTTCTGCGGTTTGTCATCGCCCTCCGTAACTGAGATCACGACGACCCGGGCCGATTCGCCGAGGTCGAACAATGCCGGGCACACCAGGTTGCCCACGTTTTCGATGAAGAGTGTCGATCCGGGGACTGGATCCAGCGCGCCCAGCGCCCGCTGCAGCATCCCGGCATCCAAGTGGCAGCCTGCCCCGGTGTTGATTTGGATCACCGGCCGCCCGGTTGACCGGATCCGGTCGGCGTCCAGCGAGGTCTCCTGGTCCCCTTCGATCACACCAATGTCCAGCTCACCGGCAAGTTCCCTGATGGTCCGGACCAGGAGCGTGGTCTTGCCGGCCCCTGGGGAACTCATGACATTGAAGGCCTGGATGCCGCGTCCTTCCAGCCAACCCCGGTTCCGTGCGGCCAGGAGGTCGTTCTTGGCGAGCAGGTTCTCCTCCAGGGAGATGAGGGTCCGTCCCTCCGCCGCGGGGCTGTGCCCGGCGTCGGCTGTCCCGGGGGATTGGGGATGCTGATGGCCGTGATCATGATCGTGATCGTGATCGTGGGGATGGCCGTGATCGTGCGGATGCGGATGTTCGTGCGGGGCCGCAGCAGCGGGCAAGATGTCGTGCACAGTGCCGTCGAGATCCGAAACTCTGGTGCCGGCGTCGTCGCCGCATCCGCACGTCRCACACATGTCTACGCAACCTCCACCGAGGTGACCAGGAGCTCCCGGCCACTGACGACTTCGACATCGGCACTGCCACAGGGGCAGAGCAGAAACATGTCCTCAAGGACGAACTCGTCGCGGCAGCTGCGGCATCTGGCCCGGCCCTCGGATTCATCGATCGTCAGGGTTGCCCCGGCCAGCGGCGTGTCAGCTGAAACGACTTCGAAGCAAAAGCGCACGGCGTCCGGGAGGACGCCGCTCAAGGGTCCGATCCGCAGGTTGACGCCCGTCACGGAGCGGCCACCGGTCCGGTCCAGGACCGCCTCCACAAGACTTTGCGTGATCGAAAGTTCGTGCATGAGCCGCTGCCACCTCGTCGTTTCAATGTAGGCCTGCGGGGTACAAACTTCAATATGTCCGGGGCCGCCGGAGGCCGGAACCGGCCGCCTGCTTCACCGCTCCCGGCGCGCCTGCGGGCGTCCCCCTTGGTGTCCCTCCGGGCCTGTCTGCCGGCACGCCCGGGCTGCCGTGACAGCCCGGTGGCAACCTTCGACTTCAACCCGAACGTCAAGGCACAGCCTCCGGCGCAGTGTCAAGGTCCGGCGAATACCGTGTCGGGCGCTGTAACCTTGGGAGGAACGCGCTGGGCTCCGGGAGCCCGGAGGCGGCAAAATGAAGCACGACAATCACCGTCATCGAAAGTGTGGATAGATACGTGAGCAGCGAACAGGGTTCAGCAACTCTGGAAGGCACCGAACTCGATCTGGAAGACGCCGTCATGGGCCCCACCGGGCGGCCCCAACGCGACTTTCCGGAGCCCGCGCCGCTGTCCTCCCACGGTCCTGCGCGGGTCATCGCCATGGTGAACCAGAAGGGCGGGGTGGGCAAAACCACGTCCACGATCAACCTCGCCGCCGCCCTGGCCGAATATGGCCGCCGCGTGCTCCTGGTCGACTTCGATCCGCAGGGTGCCCTGTCCGCCGGCCTGGGCACCAATCCTCACGAGCTCGACCTCACCGTGTACAACGTGCTGATGGACCGCAAGGTGGACATCCGCGACGCCATCCAGAAGACCGGCGTGGAAAACGTGGATCTGCTCCCGGCCAACATCGACCTTTCCGCCGCCGAGGTGCAGCTGGTCAATGAAGTGGCCCGCGAACAGGTGCTGGACCGGGCCTTGAAAAAGGTCGAGGACGACTACGACGTCGTCCTGATCGATTGCCAGCCCTCGCTCGGCCTGCTCACCGTCAACGCGCTGACCGCCGCCCATGGGGTCATCATCCCGCTGATCTGTGAATTCTTTGCCCTGCGCGCCGTGGCGCTGCTCGTGGAAACCATCGACAAGGTCCAAGACCGCCTCAACCCGCGCCTGCAGGTCGACGGCGTGCTCGCCACGATGTACGACGCCCGGACCCTGCACGGCCGCGAGGTGATCGCCCGCCTCGTGGAGGCCTTTGGCGACAAGGTCTTCGAAACCGTCATCAAGCGCTCGATCAAATTTGCCGACGCCACGGTCGCGGCCGAGCCCATCACAACCTACGCGGGCAACCACGTCGGTGCCGACGCCTACCGCCGCCTGGCCAAAGAGCTGATCTCGCGCGGCGGCGCGCCCTAGCCAGGGTCGTGGCAGGCGCCTTTTCTCCGCCAGCGAATCTCGACATGCCTGCGGAGCTCGACACGCGCGCGGAATCCGCGCGGGCCGCGCGGCCGGAGGACCCAGCAGAACAGGGCGTCAAAAAGCCCGGATTCGAAGTGCGGCTGGCCAACTTCACCGGCCCGTTCGATCTCCTGCTCGGCCTGATCTCCAAGCACCAGCTGGACATCACCGAGGTGGCGCTGTCCACGGTCACTGACGAATTCATCAAGTACATCAGGGGCCTGCAGCAGCTGGGGGAGGAGTGGGCCCTGGATGAGGCCAGCGAATTCCTGGTGATTGCGGCCACCCTCCTGGACCTCAAGGCGGCCCGGCTGCTGCCCGCGGGCGAGGTTGAGGACGATGAGGACATTGCCCTGCTGGAGGCCCGGGACCTCCTGTTCGCCCGGCTGCTGCAGTACAAGGCGTTCAAGCAGGTGGCCGGCATGATCGGCTCCACACTCGAGCTTGAGGCCCGGCGCTATCCCCGGCAGGTTGCCCTTGAGGGACACTTCGCTGCCCTGCTTCCGGAACTGCTGTGGCGGCACACCCCTGCCCAGTTCGCCTCCCTGGCCGAGGCGGCCCTCAAACCCAAGGAGGCAGCCCCCACCGAAGTAGGCCTCGCGCACCTGCACGGCGCGCCCGTCAGCGTCAAGGACCAGGCCGAGCTGCTGGGGAACCGGCTGCGGCTGGGCACGCCGCTGAGCTTCCGGGCCCTGATCGCCGACGCCGAATCCACGCTGGTGGTGGTGGCGCGGTTCCTGGCGTTGCTGGAGCTGTTCCGCGACCGGGCAGTGGGCTTTGACCAGCTGCTGCCGCTGGGGGAACTGACGGTGCACTGGACGGCCGATACCCAGGGGTGGAGCAGCGAAAACCTGAGTGAAGAATACGAGGACCAACTGTGAACGAACGACTCCCTGACGCTGCCCGCGAGGCCGGGCCGGACGCCGGGACAGACGCGCGGCCGGACGTCGCGAGCCTGCCAGGGGGTGCCTGCGCGGCCCTCGAAGCGGTCCTGATGGTGATCGACGAACCGGCCACGGCCCAGGCCCTGGCAGCCGGACTGAACCTGACGGTCGACGTCGTCGAGACCCTGCTGGCTGAACTGCAGCGGGAGTATAACGGTTATACTGTTAATGCCCCGGATGTGGACGATGCCAGTTTGAACGGCTTCAGCGCCACCGCCCGGGGTTTTGAATTGCGGAATATCGCCGGAGGCTGGCGGATCTATTCCCGCGCTGAATTCGCCGAGATCGTTGGGGAATTCGTGCTGGAAGGACAGACGGCCAGGCTGACGCAGGCGGCGCTCGAAACGCTCGCCGTCATCGCTTACCGCCAGCCCGTATCTAGGGCGCGGGTGTCTGCAATTCGAGGAGTCAACGTTGACTCTGTCGTGCGGACGCTGACGCAGCGGGGGCTGATCGAGGACTCGGGAACCGATCCTGATTCCGGAGCAATCCTGTACCGCACGACGTCGTATTTCCTGGAGCGAATGGGAATCGGCTCGGTGGCGGAATTGCCACAGCTTTCACCCCACCTTCCGGGGCTTGAAGGCATCGAAGAGTTTTACGACGCTGGAAGAATGTAGGCAGGAACAACTGCCTGCGCACGAGTATCCACTAGGGCAGAATCATTTTGCCCAGTCGGCGGGTGTTGTCGGGAGACAGCGGCCGTCGGCCAACAAACGAAGGACGGGTCATGACACAGGCGGGACGCCAGGGTTCACCACGTAACAGTTCGGGACGTAACAGTGCCGGACAAAACTCAGCGCAAGGCTCAGGCCGCGGCGCACAGGGCGGTTCGGGCCGCAGCGGCGGAGCCGACTACAAGGGCGGCGCAGGCCGCAGCTCCCAAGCCGGCGCCGGCCGCAGCGGCGGAGCCGGCTACAAGGGCGGCGGAGACCGCCCCTTCAAGCACCCCAAGCCTCGCGAAGAGGCCTTCATCGATCCGGACCTGCAGGGTCCGGACGGCGCGCCGACGGCCGCCCGCCCGGCTTCCGCTGACTGGAAGTCGAAAGCGCCTTCCGGCAAGGAGGCAGCCCGCAAGGCAGCAGCCCGCAAACCCGGCTTCGGCAAGGCCCCCGGCACTCCCGGCGCCCTCAAGCCCAAGCCGCGCGTCGGCGCCGGAGCGGCCAAGGCCACCGGTTCCCGCGTCTTCGGCAGTGAACGCTTCGGCCAGAACCTCGGGCCCGTGCGCAAGCCGGCCCGCAAGCGCGGACCCCGAGCCGAGGTGCCGCAGTCTGAGCTGCACGACGCCGACGGCACCCGCCTCCAGAAGGTCATGGCTTCCGCCGGCGTCGCCTCACGGCGGGTCTGCGAGGAAATGATCGCCGAGGGCCGCGTCGAGGTCGACGGCCAGGTGGTCACCGAACTCGGCGTGCGCGTCGACCCGAAGACGGCAGTGATCCACGTCGACGGACTGCGCATCCAGCTGGACGAGAACATGGTCTACATGGTCTTCAACAAGCCCAAGGGCGTTGTCTCCACCATGGAGGACCCGGACGGCCGCCCGTGCATCAGCGACTTTGTCCGCAACCACCACGGCGAACGCCTCTTCCACGTGGGCCGGCTTGACGTCGCCACCGAAGGGCTGCTGCTGCTGACGAACGACGGCGAGCTCGCCAACCGCCTGACGCACCCGTCCTATGAAGTGCCCAAGACCTACCTCGTGCAGGTCCGCGGGCCCTTCCCGCAGGGCGTGGGCGCCGAACTCAAGGGCGGCGTCGAACTCGAGGACGGCATCGCCTCGGTGGACTCCTTCAAGCTCGTCGACTCGACCCCGGGCCACGTGCTGATCGAGGTCGTGCTGCACTCGGGCAAGAACCGCATCGTCCGGCGCATGTTCGACGCCGTCGGCTTCCCCGTGCTGCGCCTGGTGCGCGTCAAGGTCGGCCCCATCGGGCTCGGCGACCAGCGCCAGGGCAGCATCCGCAACCTCGGCAAGCAGGAAGTCGGCCACCTGCTGGCCTCCGTGGGGCTGTAAGCATGTCCGCCTTCCGCACGCACGGCCGCGGCCACCTGAACGGCCCGGTGCTCGTCCTGGGCTCCGGGCTACTGGGCACCAGCATCGGGCTGGGGCTGCGGGGGCGGGGCGTCCCCGTGTTCCTCTCGGATCCCTCGCCGACCAACCAGGCCGTCGCCGTCGACATCGGCGCCGGCCTGCCGCTGGCGCGCCTCGAGGGGGAGGCGCCGGAGCTCGTCGTCGTGGCCGCGCCGCCGGATGTCACGGCGGACGTCGTGGCCAAGGCGCTCCAGGACTACCCGCACGCCGTCGTGGTGGACATCGCGAGCGTGAAGGCGCAGATCCTGGCCGATCTGCGCAGCCGAGGCGCGGACCTGGGCCGCTACGTGGGGACCCACCCCATGGCCGGGCGCGAGAAATCGGGCCCGGTCGCGGCCCGGGGCGAGCTGTTCACCTCCATGCCGTGGGTCGTGTGCCCGGCGGAGGAGACACTGCCGGAGTCCCTGCGGGTGGCGCGTGCGCTGGCCGGCGATCTCGGCGCCGTCGTGTCCGAATTCGCTGCCGACGAGCACGATGCAGCCGTGGCGCTCGTCTCACACCTGCCGCAGGTGATGTCCTCGCTCGTGGCCAGCCGCCTGCAGGGCACGCCCCTGCACGCCCTGTCCCTGGCCGGCAACGGGCTGAGGGATGTCACCCGGATCGCCGCAAGCGATCCCACGCTCTGGGTCCAGATCCTTGGCGCGAACGCGGAAAAGGTGGTGGAGATCCTGCACGGAGTCCGCGAGGACCTCAACCGGCTGATCGGCACCCTGGAGGCACCGGCCGCTCCCGGCGCCAGGCTGGACCTTGCCCAGCTGATCAGCGAAGGCAATGCCGGCCAGTCCCGGATCCCGGGCAAGCACGGCGGACCCCCGCAGGCATACTCGTGGCTGACGGTGCTGGTGGATGACACACCCGGACAGATCGCCAAGCTGCTGACCGAGATTGGCCAGATCGGCGTCAACGTCGAAGACCTCCGCCTCGACCACTCTTCGGGGCAGAATGTGGGCATGGTGGAAATTTCCGTCCTGCCCAACAAGCACGACCTTTTGATAGCAGCCCTCAACGACCGTGGATGGCGGGTACTCCAGTAATGACCCAGGAACTCATCGAGACAGTGGACGTAGTCCGCCCCGGCAAAAGCCTTGTGGTTGCCATCGACGGCCCCTCCGGCTCCGGCAAATCCAGCGTGAGCAAAGAGGTGGCCCGCCGGCTGAAACTGGCCTACCTCGACACCGGCGCGATGTACCGCGCCCTGACATGGTTCTGCCTGCAGAGCGGCACGGACCTGGACGACGGGGCCGCCGTCGAGACCGCCGCCGAGACCCTGCCGCTTGAAATCAGCACCAGCCCGCAGGAAGAGTACGTCCGCGTCGGCGGGCACGATGTCACTCTCGCCATCCGTGAACCCGCCATTTCCGCGGCAGTCAGCGCCGTCGCCACCACCCTGGGCGCGCGGACTGAACTGATCCGCCGGCAGCGTGAGCTGATCGAAAAGCACCACCGCCGCATGGTGGTCGAAGGCCGGGACATCACCACCGTCGTCGCGCCCCATGCCGAGGTGCGGATGTTGCTGACCGCCAGCGAGGAAGCCCGGCTGCGCCGCCGCGGCATCCAGCTCGGCGGCAGCCAGAATGCCGAGCAGCTGGCAGCCCAGGTCACGCACCGCGATGCCAAGGACTCCACCGTAGTGAACTTCACCACGGCCGCCGACGGCGTCGTGACCCTGGACTCCTCCGACCTGGACTTTGACGAGACGGTCCAGGCCGCCCTCGACATCGTGGACACCGTGGTCAACCACTCTCCCGTTCCGCTCCGGGCCGTCCACGGTGACTGAGGGGCGCGCCGGACTGCCGGGGACAGCGCCGGCCTCCCTGCCCGGTCAGTGGACGACGGCGTGGAGCCGGCCCGTGGGCTGGCTCCTGGACCACCTCGTCTACCGCACCTCGGTCAGCGGACGCTCCAACGTCCCGGCGGCCGGTCCCGTGATCTTCGCGGGAAACCACATCAGCTTCCTGGACGGGCCCGTCATGTTCGGCGCCTCGCCCCGGCCCATGCACATCCTCGTCAAGCAGGAGATGTTCACCGGGTTCCTCGGCCGCGTCCTGGCGGCGTCGGGCCAGTTGCCCGTCGACCGCCGCGGTGGCCGTGCGGCGCTGGCCACGGCCCGGAGCCTGCTCGACGCCGGACGGTGCGTCGGGATTCTTCCCGAAGGCACGCGGGGGAGCGGTGAGGCCGCCGCGATCAACAACGGCGTCGCCTGGCTGGCGCTTAACTCCCGCGCCACCGTGGTCCCCGTGGCCATCCTGGGCACAAGAATCGACGGCGAACACCTGGACACCGTGCCCGCACCGCGCCGGCGCCTGCATGTCAGCTTCGGCGGGGCCATCAACGTCAGCCGCAGGCCCGGCGAGACCGGGCGTGTTTCAATGGACAGGGCGGGAACCGAAATCCGGGCCGCATTAGCGCGCCATGTCCAGGACTCAGTACTAAGAACCGGGCAGCCCCTGCCCCACGCGGAATCACCGCATGAACGTCATGAAGAAGTAGCCGGGACGCCGGCAGATCACCACCTAAGGAAAGTGCAATGAGCGATACGACTCAAACCTCCGGCAATTTTGGCGCCGGCGAAGACGAATACACGCCCACCGGCACCGACCAGGTGGCTGAAAACCTTGCCGCCCTGGACGATGACGAAGCGGAACTCCGCGCGGCCTCGCTGCGTGCCGGGCTGGACGACTACGAGCTCGACGAAGACGACGCCGCGCTGCTGAGCGGCCACTTCGACGACGAGGACTTTGACGGCCCGGTCAAGCTGGACCCGGTCCTCGCCATCATCGGACGGCCCAACGTGGGCAAATCCACCCTGGTCAACAGGATCCTGGGCCGCCGCGAGGCCGTGGTCGAGGACACCCCCGGCGTCACCCGCGACCGTGTCATGTACTCGGCAAACTGGAACGGCCGCAACTTCACCGTGGTGGACACCGGCGGGTGGGAGCACGATGCCCGCGGCATCCACGCCCGTGTGGCGGAGCAGGCCGAGATGGCCGTGGAACTTGCCGACGCCGTCCTGTTCGTCGTCGACTCCGCCGTGGGCGCGACCGCGACCGACGAAGGCGTCATGAAGATGCTGCGCAAGTCGAAGAAGCCGGTCATCATGGTGGCCAACAAGGTGGACGACTTCGCCCAGGAAGCCGACTCGGCCACCCTCTGGGGCCTGGGCTTCGGCGAACCGTACCCCGTCTCGGCCTTGCACGGCCGCGGCGTGGCGGACCTCCTGGACCACGTCATGGACACCCTCCCGGAGTACTCACTGATTGAGGGCCTCGAGCGCTCCGGCGGACCCCGCCGCATCGCCCTGATCGGCCGCCCGAACGTCGGCAAGTCCTCGCTGCTGAACAAGCTCGCCGGTTCCGAGCGTGTGGTGGTGGACAACACCGCCGGCACCACCCGCGACCCGGTCGATGAATTCATCGAACTCGGCGGACGCACGTGGCGCTTCGTGGACACCGCCGGCATCCGGCGCCGCCAGCACATGGCCCAGGGCGCGGACTTCTACGCTTCCCTGCGCACGCAGAGCGCCCTCGAAAAGGCCGAGGTCGCCGTCGTGCTCCTGGCCGTGGACGAGGTGCTCAGCGAGCAGGACGTCCGCATCCTGCAGCTTGCCGTTGAATCCGGCCGCGCCCTGGTGCTGGCCTTCAACAAATGGGACCTCCTCGACGACGAGCGCCGCCGCTACCTGGAACGCGAAATCGAGCAGGACCTGGCACACGTGGCCTGGGCGCCGCGCGTGAACATCTCGGCCAAGACCGGCTGGCACAAGGACCGGCTCGTCCCGGCCCTGGACACCGCCCTGGAAAGCTGGGACAAGCGCATCCCCACCGGACGCCTCAACGCGTTCCTGGGCGAACTTGTCGCAGCGCACCCGCACCCGGTCCGCGGCGGCAAGCAGCCCCGCATCCTGTTCGGCACCCAGGCCTCGAGCCGGCCGCCGAAGTTCGTGCTCTTCACCACCGGATTCCTGGATCCGGGATACCGCCGCTTCATCACTCGACGCCTCCGGGAGACCTTCGGCTTCGAGGGCACGCCGATCGAGGTCAACATGCGCGTGCGCGAAAAGCGTGGCAAGAAACRTTAATTCCGACACACCTTGCCGTGGCAGCCTGAAATTGTCACAGGCACCCTCCCGGATCGTGTAAGCTTTTGGAGGTGGTTCGGCCGGACTGCTTGGAAGAAAACCTGGAGCGAATCCGGGAAGACTTCCGGGCGGAGAACGGTGGAACCAGCGGGYTGTAGCGCAGCTTGGTAGCGCACTTGACTGGGGGTCAAGGGGTCGCAGGTTCAAATCCTGTCAGCCCGACCACAGAAACAGCAGGTCAGAGGCCGTTTCCGGAGAATTCCGGAAGCGGCCTCTTCTGTTTGATTCGGCAGATGTAGCAACGAATGTAGCAACGCATGATCTAGTCGCTCAGAACCCCATGGCGTCGGACAGCTTCGCGATTGCGGCGCGGGCGCTGTCATCGGACGTGTGGCCGTAGATGTCGCCGGTGATGCTGACAGATGAGTGCCCGAGCAGGTCGGAAACCGCTTTGATGTTCACGCCGGCCTCGAGCATGGCCGTCGCTGCGGAGTGACGGAGTGAGTGGACGCCGACCTCCTCGAGGCCGGCTCGGGCTGCGGCGTTTTGAACGACTCGGAGGAGGTTACGCGGGTCGACAGGTTGGCCCGTCTCGGTGGTGAATACGTGCCCGGTTTCTGTCCACTTGCTGCCTGCGTGCAGCCTCTCCGCGATTTGAGCTTTCCGCTGCGCCGTCAGGAGTGCATCCGTGGCGGGGGAGAGCGGCAGCATTCGACGGGACCGTTCCGTCTTTGGCTCCGTCACTATCATTTTCTTGCCAGTCCGGGAGAGCGTGCCCCTAATCTTCAATACTCCTGCGTCGTGGTCAATGTCCTGCCAGCGCAATGCCAAACATTCGCCGCGGCGCATCCCCGTTGCGCTGATCAGCATGAGTGCCCGGTGGTAGCGGGAAGTCTCAGCGGCCTTCAGCAGGCGTCGGACCTCCCATGTTGAGAGGTGCCGGTCCTCGCTTCGCTTGACTCCGGGCCTGCGGATGACGGCAGCCGGGTTTCGAGCCAAGAGCCCATCCCGGACTGCACCGTCAAGGGCCGAGCGCAGGACGGTGTAAGTGGTCCGTATAGTCGAGTCCGAGAGTGCCCGTCTTTCTGCCTGGCTTCCGTCTTCGCAACGAACAGGAAGTGTACGGGCGCGGAGGCGAAGGACCAGTGCTTCGATGTCGGACGGCTTGAGCCTGTCCAGTCTTAGAGCGCCGAAGGGCTCAGGCGTCAGGTGCGTGGTAGCCAACGACCTGTATAGCGAGCGGGTGGACTCTTTGCGGTCGCTTACGGCCAGCGTGGTCGCTGTCCATTGCTGGAGCCACTGGGAGACTGTGGCTTTCGAGTCGCTGACTGGTTGGCCATCCTCGAGTCGGTCGCTGGCTTCGCGTAGTTTGGCCCGGACTTCGGCACGGGTCTTGCCGTAGAAGACTTTCCGGCCGCTCTTCGCTGTCACCGGGTCCTGAAATGTCAGAGCCCCGACGTAGCGTCCGTCTGACTCGCGCTTGTAAATTGAGCCCTCACCGTTGGCGCGTCTACTCATGGCTGCTGCCTCCGGCCCGGTTTCGCTGACTCCGTGACGTATCCGGAATCCCGGGCCAGACGTATGTACTTCTCCGAGGTACTTTTTGATATACCCAGGAGTTCTCGCACGGCTTTGAGCGGCGTACCGTCAATGTTCTGGTTGTAGATCGTGGCTGCCTGTCGGATGAGGTCCGGTTTTACCTCATTGGACCGCCGCTCGATGCTCCGTGCGATTCGGCGCTGAGCGGGCTGGTCATCTGTGAGTGCCTGCAACTGCGTGAAATACTCGATGACCCGCCGCCGGACGTCGTCGATCCGGGCGTGCTCGAAAGCCGCCGCAGTCAGGTTTTCGGTCGTTGCAGACTTGCCAGCGGCAGGGTCCTCGGTCAGCGAGAACTCCACGCCAACGCAGCGCACTGCCGTGTCCCAGGCCGAAAATTTGTACCAAATATGAAGGGTCAGGCCCGACTGTCCGGAACGGGCGCGTTCAATTGCGCCTGAAATGTCCCGGGGATCCAGATCATCTCCCTTAAGCCGGATGCGGTCGAGAACCATGAATCCGCCGGGAAAAGTTACTCCCTCGATCGTGAACGACTTCCGCGGCACGTCCGCGTCTGGCCACAACTCAAGAACAAGCGGCCGCTCGTGGTTCTTCGTCGGCTGGATCAAGCGGCGTTCAAGCTGCCGCCACTCAAATGGTGCTTTCACTGATGCCTCCCTCTGTGTGCTTTTAGCTTACGCAATATTCAAGCATCGTGGAAGTACAAGCAGTTGATGACGAACAGAGGCGGTTACGCATGGAACGTGTATTGGTGACGATAGAAGAGGCGGCTGGTGCCTTGGGTGTTGGCCGGTCCACCGTCTACAAACTGATGAACACCGGGGAGTTGATCCCCGCGAAGATAGGCCGACGGTCGCTACTCACAGCCGAGAGCGTCCGGGCTTACGCGGCCAAGGTCAGCGGGGCGAACGTGGTGGTGGGCGGTGGACGCGAGTGAGGGCCGCAGTTCTTGAACCGTCCACTAGTCTCCTCCGCCGCCAGGCTTCGCTGCGTTGTCCGCCAATGGAGTGCGGACGCCGGGACCCGCTGGACACGCGGCCGGTGGGATTCCTGATGGCACCGGTCGTGATGGGCCTTGAACCGTGGGAACTGTTCGCGGAAGCCAAACGCCTAGAGCGGGSGGGGTGGGGGCCGTGGGAAATCCAGAAACGCCTTGGCCTGGCGTGGCGCGGGGGTGGCCGGCCATGACGGACGTGTTCATGCCGCTGACGGATGCAGGGTGGGGCCCCGGCATGACCGCTGTTACCGATTACGGCAACAGCGGGAGGGCTACTCATGATGAGCTCCGTGACGAAGTCGAAAACCGATTCCTGCCGCCCATGAGCGTGGAAGAATGCCACGCCGTTTTCCACCGCTGGCTCGGTGCGGGGTACGACACGGACGCACTGGACGCCGTTCTCGCCGCTGCAGCCGTGGAACGGCTCGACGGCGACCCCGTGTGGTTGCTTATCATCTCCGGATCGGGCAATGCGAAGACTGAGACTGTCGGCGCACTCGCCGGAATGGGAGCGCACGTTGTCTCCACTATCGCCAGCCAGGGCGCGTTGTTGTCCGCAACTTCAAAACGGGAACAGACCAAGGACGCAACCGGCGGGCTCCTTCGCAAGATTGGTGACCGCGGCATCATCGTTATCAAGGACGTCACAAGCATCCTGAGTATGTCCGGCGACCAGCGCGCCGAGGTGCTCGGAGCTCTCCGGGAAGTCTATGACGGCCAGTGGTCCCGGAACGTTGGAACGGACGGCGGACAGACTCTTGAATGGACCGGGCGACTCGTCACAATCGGGGCCGTGACGACCGCATGGGACAAGGCGCACACCGTCATATCGGCTATGGGGGACAGGTTTGTGCTCATCCGCATGGATTCAAGCCAAGGCCGTCAAGCAGCAGGCCGCCAGGCAATCGGCAACACTGGGCACGAGACCGCCATGCGCAAGGATTTGGCAACTGCCGTAGCCCGCGTCTTGGCCGGGGTGCAGAGCTATGGTGTCGCCGTAACCCAGGAAGAGACCGACATCCTCCTGAACGCCGCCGACGTGGTAACCATGGCTAGGACGGCAGTGGAACGCGACTACCGTGGCGACGTCATCGACGCCCACGCACCGGAGATGCCAACACGGTTCGCGAAGCAGCTTACGCAGATTGTCCGCGGTGCCGTCGCCATCGGCATTGACCGGACGGCGGCACTGCGGTTGGCAATCCGGTGTGCCAGGGACAGCATGCCGCCCCCGCGGCTGCGAATCATCGATGATGTGGCGGCCAACCCTGACAGCCCCACCAAGGATGTCCGCAAGCGTCTTGGCCTGCCAAGGGCAACCGTGGACCGCGAGCTGCAAGCGCTCAACATGCTTGGAGTGCTGACGGTGGACGAACGCGACGCTGCGAACCCGGTCAACGGCAGAGAAACATCGCTCTGGCATTACTCCCTAGCCAACGGAATAAACCCGGACGCGCTGAATCCCTCCCTTGCGGTGCCAGAATTTGCAGTACGCCCAGAGCTAGTAGCTGACACGGTGCCAGAAATTGCAGTACTTACCCAACCCCTAGGTAGGGGCACTGAATTACTGCACACCCTTGGTGCAGAAACTGGCACCGATACCAGACCGGATCAACCCGACAGTGCCGGGCGACGCTGCCCGAAGCACGGGACGCCTACTTTCAAGGGCATGTGCGGGCGCTGCGAGGTGGGCATGTGATGGGCGACAGGCCGGAGCGTCTTAAGGACGCCCAAGGCCATGAATGGCTGATTACCGGCTACTGGTGCGAGGTGTGCGGAATGCCGCTGCACAGCACCCTTCGAAGCGGCGGCGTGCATCCATGTTGCGACGATCAACGACACCGCGGGTCCGCGACGAAGGTGCACCGTGACCCATACAAGAGATCTTCGGGGTCAACGTCATGACGCCAGGGGGAACGGAACGGGGTATTTGCCAAGGCTGAGGAGGGTGCCGGGGAGGGGGCGTCCAAATCGCTGGAGCTCCAGCCATGGAACCCCTTTGCCGGCAGTAGTTCAAATCCCCCCGAAAATTTTTGCCCACGCAACCGAGCTTGGCCATTGTAAGGAGAAGAAACTTATGGACAGACAGCAGGACGCTCTTGAACGGACCATCGCTGCCGGGGCCGGTGTTCTCACTGACAAGCACGCGGCATTACTGGCCTTGTGTCGGGAGCTCGCAGAGCAGATGGATGGCGACCCCTCGGAGTCCCCGCCATCAACCCGACTGATTGCCGCTTACCTTTCAGCGCTGAAAGATCTTGGGCGGGCACTTAATTCTAAAGAGGAGAAGCGGACGGGTGGGAAGCTATCTGAGCTCCGGAGCATACGGACCGGTGTATCCACCGGAGCGACACGGACCCGGAAAAGCTCAAGCACGGAGGGGTCATGAGCACCGATACGGACAAAATTAGCGAGCATAGCTGTGATTGCTGCGCGCTGGTGCTGGCCGAACTTGAGGCCCTCCGACACGAAGTGGGGCAGCTCATCGGGCATATTGTGATCGGGAGCATTGGCAGTTAGCACGTGGGTGGGGTGTCGTCTCTCCTATCAGCCTGCTGAGGAAGAGTTTTCCGACAACCAAACCTAACAATCCCCGGTGCATCAAATAACGGAAGACGAGCCCCACAGTATATAAACGTCAGGGTGCACCGTAACAACGCCGGAGGAAGAAACAATTGCCGAACTATGCCGAGACCGTCTCAACTATCGCCCTCCTAGTGTCTTTGAGCACCCTCGGCTGGACAATGTCACGGGCGGTGAGGGACCAGCCGAGAGTCATGGTCCGGGGCGACTGGCTCTTTGCCTCCCAAGGATTCCCCATGACTCGAAGCAACTCAGCCTGGGAACTCACCGTGCAGGCCACGAACGATGGCGACAAGCCTGTCACATTGACCTATGTCGGTTGGTTGTTGATGCTTCCCAAGGGCGATGTGCTTGTATCGTGCCGTCCCTCTCATGTAGGTGGCCGTCCTGGCGAGGAGGCAGAAATGTCGTTCCCTCCCACGGAACCCGACGAGGACTGGGCATTTCCGTTAAGGCTAGAGGCGCACGATACCCGCACATGGACGATTCGTATTCCGATGGACGCCGCAAGGTGGGAGGGGGTCGCCGCCGTGCCTCTCGTAAGGTTTGCCAAGCGTCGAGGGCTCTTCGATAAGTCGAACCATGACCTACACTACAAACAGGTTGTGGGTGAATGGCAGACTCTCAACAGCGACTTGCAGTGATCTACGCTTCCCTTCCGCCACGACGCTGGTAACCGTCCAGCGTGTACTCGCTCGTAATGCAAGTTCGTTCTGCCCGGCTGCGCGGGCCTCCGGACCTTCTTCGCTGTTCGGTTAGGCTGAGGAGACGCGTAGGGTCTTTAGTCCGTCCCAAGATGGTCATAAGCCGCTAACGTGGATTTGTGAAACTAGAAGTGGCAACCCGCGAACCGAAACGCAAGACAGCCCGTGCCAGGAAGCTTTTTCAAGAAGCAGAAGCTGAGCTTGATGCGTGGTCCTCAGCGAACCCAATCGTCGCCCGGCTCGCACCGCACGATAGCCGAATGCGGATCGACATTGTAGTAGAGGCGGGCGCAGAGCCACCCCTGGATGCCATTGCTCTGACAGTTGGTGATGCGGTCCACAATCTTAGATCCGCTTTGGACAACTTGGCATGGACGCTGGCTCACCTTCCGGGCCCCCCAAAAAACCCAAAGAGCATTTACTTTCCGGTTTGTGAAAAGCTCAGCGCATGGGACAAAGCCACCAAGGATTTGGCATCAATCCCCACGCCAATTTTGGAAAGAGTTAAGACACTTCAGCCTTTCACCTTTCCCAAGAAGGAAGAGTGCTTTCTTTGGCAACTTCACAAATTGGACATCGCTGACAAGCACCGGTCGTACTTGTCGGCTCTGGCACAGTGGCAGGGGTCTGACATAGAAGGCCTAGCGCTAGATGTCGACGTCGATACCACCGTCCGGACGCTAGCGACGAATCCCCGGCTAAGCACGATGAGGAACCAAGTAATCGGTTCGATTGAGCTTTCAAAGCCGTATCACGATCAGACTCTGATCGGGGCAACGGTAGGTGTGGATACCCTCTTCGTGGTTACTTACGAAAAAGGCGGACCAGCCTTCTCCGTAGGCGACATGGCCAAGTCCTTCCCAGCAATCGTAGATGGCATGATTGACTTGGTTTGCCTAGGGGAAGTAGGACCGGACCAGATCACGGAAGAGAGACACTACATCGGTCCTTAGCCGGTCTTTGGCCGCATCGATGACCACGGCCAGGCCACACACAGAACTAGCTGACGTAAATTTGTCCTTCGTCTCTGGGGTGCTGCGAAATTCAGGAGAACGACGTTGCCGTTAATGTGTTGAAAGCGGTCAGATCTTTACTCGCCCGAATTTAGGTCGCTCATCGCAGTTCCTGCAACAGCCGCGACGGCGGACTGCGAACCAACGCGGCTACACTTCGGCTATGAGGATGGCAATGGCATGAGCCACGATGAAGAACTGCGCTGGGTGCGACGCCGCGAGGGGACGCATCGCGCTGGCTCCAGGGAGACCCCCGGCTATGACCGCGACCTCCTTCGCGAAAACGGCACTGAAAACCTCCTAGGACCGACCGAATCACGTCCAGCAAATATTGACGAGATTATTCGATCGCACACCTCCGCCATGCCGCCGCGCCCAACAGTAGCCCAGCAGATCGCCGGCCAAGTCGTTAGCAATATCATGGACGCGCTCAGGCCACATATCATGCACGGTGTCGACATTGCGGTCGACACCAAGCTCGGCGTTCCCAAAGTGGTGGAATGGGCCAAGAGAAAGGCGGAGCAACGAAGGATCGAGGTTCGCAACCCGAGCCCATCTGCCAGTGCCCGGCTAGACGCGGTGCCCGCAAAGGCAACTTCCGATATCGACGATGAAACCGGCACTCTCGAAGTACAAATGCCCAGCGTTACCGCCGACCAGTACCAGGCGGCCCTCCACTCGGCTCTTGAGGCCGAGCAGTACGCAGCTCAGATGAGGCAGGTGCTCGCTCAAGTAACAGTTCGTGAGAGTGCGGAGAGTGCGACACAGACGGCCTTGGAGGAACCGGCTTCCTCGATCGACGAGGCGACACTCAGGCGTGCAGTGGAGCGGTTGGACAGCAATCGCTCGGTCGATGGCGAGTTCATGCTTATCAGGAACCAGGAACCAGGACGCTGACACGCCGCCACGGACGGTCGACGGGCAGTTGTCATAGCCCCCAAACTGGGGACTCCAGTGGTCGACGCGCCGACCTCGACTACACCCTGAAATGCGAAGAGCCATTTATGCTCCATTGCCGCTAGTCTGCCTTTGGTATTAGTCGCAAGGAATAGAGGGGAAGCGTGCCATATAATCGCACCGAAGAACAATGGGAACAGCTCATCGACGCAGCCATGGCAAACCTGACGGCCGTCGCGGAACAACGAAGCCAGAAATCCTACTCGAAGCTCAGTGCAGAGCTTGCCGACGAAACAGGCCAACCTGCATTTAACTTCCGCAACCCGGGCGATTTGGAAGGAATGAGCCGCCTGCTGGCAGATGTCGGGGTACGAGGCCTAATTGCGCACCCAGATTTCCTCATCACTTCGTTGGTAACCGGGAAGCATAGCGGCGAGCCTGGCCTCGGTTTTTGCAGTCTTGGCGAGAGCGCGGGGCTACTCCAACCCGGCGGCAACAAGGAACAACTCTGGGTTGAGCAGACAAATGCGGCGCATGCCTATTATCCGCCCAAACGCAACGTGAGGTGATCCGCCAGAGCCAGGCGGATCAAACATCAAGCGTCAGCGCCCCGGGAGGAGTATTCCACGGAGCCCGAGACGAATCCGAAAGAACTGTCATGACCTTGTTTACCGCCGCTGGACTCCGTGAAGCTGGATTTGTCGTTCCGACTGCGTTTAGGGACATAGAACGGACTGACGTCTTCTCTTACCGCGGCGCTCCTGACATCCAAGGCGTCTACATCGTGCTGCACGAACCCGCACCACAACCAGATTTCCGAGCCCCCGATCACCCCAGACACCAAAAGGTGACGGCAACAGCCTGCTTGGCTGAGAGATGGGTTCCCGAAGCTTCCGTCCTCTACATAGGCAAAGCCCCACTTCGCGCTCCTAATAAGCGTGGCAAGCGTGCTGGCCTGTGGCAGCGCATCAAAGAGTATCGGGGTTTCGTTTACAGATCCCGAACCAATCACCAGGGTGGGGAGGACCTGCGACGACTGCCGGACCGAGACTCTTTTATGGTCACTTGGAAACATGTGCCGAACCCCTCCGCAACTGAGTGGGATCTCATTCTTGAATTTTCGAGGGTCTACGGTCGAAGGCCGTTCGGCAATCGGGATGATGGCGATGGCCCGCTGGTCGGGGCGAAGTCCTGTTAGGACGTGTCTCCCAATTCGTGGGTGAGACGCGCGGCACGGTCTCGGTGTGGGTTCGTCGCGCTTCTGGTCGTTGACGGATGCGCAGTGGGAGCGGATTGGTGCCCCTCGTTGTCCATTGTCGGCTCGTGAACTGTGGGCAGGAAGCCGCTTCTTCGGAGCTGTGAGGGTAGTCGGGTGCGCGCGGTAGCCGCGGGGCGATGTCGGTGTGGATCGGAAAGCGGCCCGGATTCTCAGCATGGACCGGATACACTTGCACACGGCTTGCGAAACTTGGTTTAACTCTGACAGAGGGGTGGCGATGCCGGAGTCCTGGCTGTCCGCTGAAGAGATCGCTGAACATCTAGGCGTGATCAAGGACACGGTCTATTCCTGGATTGCTACCAAGGGCATGCCCGCCCACAAGGTTGGTCGTCTCTGGAAGTTCCAAATCAGTGAAGTTGATGAGTGGGTGCGCAGTGGCGGTGCGGCCGAACAATAACCGACTTCGTCGGACAAGGGGGAATGACGGACGTGCGGATCATCGACAACGTTAATGAACTTCTGGGTGATGACCTTAAGACAGAGATAGTCAGGGGTTCGAGGTTGCGCATCGCGGCGTCCTCTTTCTCAATCTTCGCGTTTGAGGCGCTACGCAAAGAGCTGGAGCACCTCGAGGAGTTGCAGTTCATCTTTACCTCGCCCTCTTTCGTAACCGCCAGAGCAACTGACCGGCTCCCGAAGGAACAGCGCGAGTTTTTCATCCCCCAGGGCCTGAACGGCGAGTCGACGTTATACGGGTCTGAGTTTGAGATTCGGCTGCGCAATAAGATGACTCAGCGAGCGATCGCGCGCGAGTGCGCTGAGTGGGTGCGGCGCAAAGTGCGGTTCCGGTCGAACAAGACGGCTGCACCGATGCAGCAGTTCGCCATGGTTGACGATAAGGCGGCGTACCTGCCGCTTCAAGGTTTCACCTCAGCGGATCTTGGCTATGAACGCGGCAATGCCGTGTCCAACATGATCACCAAGCTCGACGACGCACCGATGACGTCGCAGTACGTACAGCTCTTCGACGAGATCTGGAACAACTCAGCGCAGCTTGAAGACGTGACCGAGGCCGTGCACGACCACATCGCGTCTGTCTATGCAGAAAACTCGCCGGCGCGCATCTACTTCCTGATCCTGTTCAATGTATTTGCTGAATTCCTCGACGACATTAGCGAGGACGTGCTGCCCAATGACCTGACCGGGTACCAGGACAGCGCGATCTGGAAGAGCCTATACAACTTCCAGCGAGACGCCGCGACGGGCCTGATCAACAAATTGGAGACCTATAACGGATGCATCCTCGCTGACAGTGTGGGCCTGGGCAAGACGTTCACGGCGCTCGCGGTCATCAAGTACTACGAGTTGCGCAACAAGTCCGTGCTCGTGCTCGCGCCGAAGAAGCTGGCTGAGAACTGGACGAACTACAACGCGAACCTTACGACGAACATCTTCGCGTCCGACCGCTTCAACTACGACGTGCTCGCCCACACTGACCTTTCCCGCACTAGAGGTGAGTCTCTGGGCATCCCCCTAGACCGTGTTAACTGGGGCAACTACGACCTCGTCGTGATTGACGAGTCACACAACTTCCGTAACGCTGACTTCACCACCGAAAAGGAGACCCGCTATGGGCGACTCATGCGGCAGGTCATCCAGCAGGGTGTGAAGACCAAAGTGCTCATGCTGTCGGCGACACCCGTGAACAACCACTTCACCGACCTTCGAAACCAGCTCGCGCTGGCCTACGAAGGCGACTCACWGAACTTGTCAGCCAAACTCAACATTTCAACGACCGTCGAGGAAGTATTCCGGCAAACTCAGCGGGTGTTCAACGAGTGGTCAAAGCTCCCAGCCGAGCAGCGCACTACGGACGCGATCCTCTCCAGGCTGGACTTCGACTTCTTCGAACTGCTCGACGCCGTGACCATCGCCCGCTCCCGCAAACAAATTCAAGCGTTCTACGACACGTCCGACATCGGACCATTCCCCAAACGGTTACCCCCAGAGTCCGTACGGTCACCGCTGACCGACCTATCCGGAGTGCCCTCGTTCAACGAAATGTTCGAGCAGCTGTCGTCACTAACGCTCGCGGTCTATGCACCGCTGACCTACGTGTTCCCGAGCAGACTACAAAAATACGAGCTGCTCTACGACCCGGCAACAAGCGGAAGCATGGCGAACCTCGGACACGCGAACCGTGAGCGCGGCATCCAAAAGCTCATGACGGTTAACCTGCTCAAACGCCTCGAGAGTTCCGTCGAAGCGTTCCGCATCACCCTCAGCAAGCTCGGCGGCACAGTCGACCAAGGACTCGCTGCGATCGACAATCACGTCGGCTCGGTGGCCGATCTCGCGGCGGCCATCGGCGACCTCGAAGTCGACGACGACGACTTTGAGTTCCCCTCCAGCGGCACCGTCGGCACAAAAGTACAAATCGACCTCGCCGACATGGACATCGAATCCTGGCGGCGCGACCTCGCCCACGACGCAGCCGTGATCGCCGAACTGTTGGCAGGGGTCAGCGTCGTCACTCCGCAGCACGACCTGAAACTCCAGGCACTAAAGCAACGCATCCACAGCAAGATCGCCTCACCAATCAACGCCGGCAACCGCAAGGTGCTCATCTTCTCAGCGTTCGCCGACACTGCCGCATACCTCTACCGCGAACTAGCCCCGCAACTCGCACAGCAGGGCCTGCATACGGCAGTCGTGACAGGGCAGGGAACCCCCCGTACCACGCTCGGCAAGGGCATCGCCTTCCAGCAAGTGCTCACCCTGTTCTCCCCAAGATCGAAGTCCCGCCACCTCGCCATGCCGAGCGAGCAGCGAGACATCGACATACTGATCGGCACCGACTGCATCAGCGAGGGGCAAAACCTCCAGGACTGCGACTACCTGGTCAACTACGACATCCACTGGAACCCGGTACGGATCATCCAGCGGTTCGGCCGCATCGACCGCATCGGCTCCATCAACACGCAGATCCAACTCGTAAACTTCTGGCCGGACATCTCCTTGGACGAGTACATCAACCTTAAGGAGCGCGTCGAGAACCGCATGGTCATCGCGGACCTCGCCGCGACCGCCGACGACAACGTCCTCACCCAGAAGTCGAGCGACATCGCGTTCCGAAAGGAACAGCTTCGCAAGCTTCAGGAGGAGGTCATCGAGTTGGAGGACGTACGCACCKGCGTGTCCATCACTGACCTTGGTCTTAATGAATTCCGCATGGACCTCCTTAGCTATGTCAAGGAGTACGGGGACCTCTCCGCAGCCCCTAACGGTCTGCACGCCGTTGTCCCCGCACGGCCAGATATTGGCCTGCGGCCTGGCGTCCTCTTCGCACTCCGCAATGTCAACGCCGATGAGACAATCAACCGCGGGAACCGCTTGCACCCGCACTACCTCGTCTACCTAGACAACGACGGCAACGTGATCGCCGACCACACCGAGGTGAAGCACATGCTCGACCTCATCCGCACAGGATCCCGAGGGTATGACGAACCTGTCGCAGACGTTTGCCGAATCTTCAACGCCGCCACCCTTGAAGGCTCTGACATGAGCCGCTACTCCGACCTGCTCACGACCGCGATCCGCTCAATGATCGACGTGACCGAGGAACGTGACCTCGACAGCTTGTTCACAGGCGGCCACACGACCGCGCTAACCCAGACCATCAGCGGGCTCGATGACTTCGAGCTGATCGCGTTCCTCGCCATCGTGGATCCCGCCTCGGTGGTGGCAGGATGAGCGCGGCACTCTACCGATGGCCAACGGCTGCTAATTTCGGTCGCGTCGTGCCCAAAACCAAGTTCTACGAGCGTTCCACCATCTCGGCTACAGTGCGTGAGAAATTCGTCTCCGAAGTCCAGCGCATCACTTGGGCTTACAAGCTCGCCGACGAGACCATCCACCTCCGCGGTGACGAGTTCGTGCCCGAGATTCAGATCTTCACCATCGAGGTCAAGGACGATGATGTCAGCGAAGATGTGCTCAGCGCCATTGACCGGGCCGTGCCGTTCCCGATCATTTTCGAGATCAGCCGCACTACCGGCATTACGCGAATGGTGGCGTCGCACAAGCAGCTCATCGGTACCACCCCGCGGCTCAGCGCCTACTTCACCACCGAATGGCATGCGGCCGGCGCGCCGCGTATTCCCTTGCCCCCAGCAATCGATCTTCCAGGGCTGTACGCCGCACTTCTGACGCCAATCCTGCCCACTGCGATTCGTCCTGGAGAGGACGTGTCGGCGGCAACCGGCAGGATGTACCAGGCAAATAAGCTAGAACGCGACATCGCGACCTTGGAAAAGAAGCTCCGAAACGAACCGCAGCTCAACCGCAAGGTGGAACTGCGACGCCAGCTCTTATCTCGAACCGCCGAGCTGGCCCTGCTAATTGACACTGCAACTCCAATGACCGAGGACACCCCGTGGACAAACTGCTGATGCACTCACCCGACCTGACTGAGCGGAATATCGACAAGATTGCCGAACTGTTTCCTACGGTCATGACCGAGGGGCGTGACGATGACGGAAACGCCACCAAGATGATCGATTTCGACCTGCTTCGACAGGAGCTTTCCGCGCACGTCATTGAAGGTCCGCAGGAGCGCTATCAGCTCGACTGGCCAGGAAAGCGTGAAGCCCTGTTCGCCGCAAACGCGCCAATTGCAAAGACGCTCCGCCCGGTGCGCGAGGACTCGGTGGACTTCGACACCACGCAAAACCTCTTCATCGAGGGCGATAACCTCCACGCACTCAAACTCCTCCAAGAGTCCTACCTCGGACAAGTAAAGCTCATCTACATCGACCCGCCCTACAACACAGGATCGGACCTCGTCTACCGGGATAACTTCTCGGAAGGCAAGGACGCGTACGAGGCAAAGTCTGGCCAGGTCGACGAAGCTGGATATCGGCTCGTTGCCAACATGGAGTCCAACGGGCGATTCCACTCTGACTGGCTCACGATGGTCTACCCGCGCCTGAAGCTGGCAAGTAGGCTCCTGACCGATGACGGGGTGATCCTCATCAGCATCGACGACGCCGAGCAAGCGTCGCTGCGGCGAATGGCGGACGAGATCTTCGGCGAGCGGAACTTCGTTGCGCAGCTCGTCTGGGAGAAAGGCCGGAAGAACGATGCAAAGTTTTTCTCTGTCGGCCACGAGTACGTGCTCGTTTACGCGAAATCAAAGGCGCTGCTGCGGGAAAGAGGGACATCGTGGCGTGAAGAAAAGCCGGGTGCGCGGGAGATATGGGATGAGTACATTCGTCTTCGGGAGATTCACAAAGAAGACGACGCGGCGATCGAACGAGACCTAACGCGGTGGTTCGCGGACCTCCCTAAGTCGGAGCCCGCGAAGAAGTGGTCGCGATATCGACGTATCGACTCCGCCGGCCCGTGGAGAGACCGCGACATCTCATGGCCCGGTGGAGATGGCGAGAGATACGATGTCATCCACCCCGTAACTGGCCAACCTTGCAAGGTGCCCGAGCGTGGCTGGATCTACAGCGACCCCGCAGAGATGCAGCGACATATCGACCTAGGACTCGTTGTATTTCGTGAAGACCATACCGAGCCCCCATTCCGAAAGGCTCATCTAAGGCCGGTTACTGGAGAAGCGGATACGGAATCAGAGGAAAACGAAGCAGACGAAGTGGACTTGGCTAACCAGGTTCGTGGGAGTTATTTCTACAAGCAGTCACAAGTCGCTGTTCGTCATCTGCGCGACCTGATGGGCGGGAAGGTATTCAATAATCCTAAGGATCACGCGGAGCTTTCCCGCCTCTTCGAGTACGTTCTTGATGGATCAGAGGGGATCGTCATGGACTTCTTTGCTGGCTCGGGTACAACTGGGGAGGCGGTATTTGACCTGTGTGCTCGCACCGGTCAAAACTGCCCCGTAGTTCTTGTTCAGCTTCCTGAGCGTCTGGAAGACAATCTCGCCACGGCGACGGGCGCAGCCAAGACGACGATCTCGAATGCGATTAAGTACCTGCAGAAGCGCGGAAAGCCAACCGTCATATCAGAACTTACAAAGATTCGTCTAGAACTCTCCGGAGAACGTGTGCTAGCGGGGAAGTCCAGTCCGGCGTGGAATCGGGATGTGGGCTTCCGCGTACTCAAAGTCGACTCAACTAACCTCGCTGACGTGCTTCGCACGCCCGACGTGCTCGGACAAGATGAGCTTGACCTTTTTGCTGACAGCGTGAAGCCCGACCGGACGGGTGAAGACTTGCTGTTCCAAGTGCTGGTCGACTGGGGGCTGGAACTGACGATGCCCATCGCCATCGAGCAGATCGAAGACGTCGACGTATTCATCGTCGAAAACGGCACGTTGATCGCCTGCTTCAACTCTGAGGTGAGCCCCGTCATCGTAAGGGAAATCGCGCGTCGCCAGCCGCTGCGTGCTGTGTTCCGAGACTCGGGATTCGCGACCGACGCGGACCGCATCAACGCCGAACAGGTATTTGCCGAGGTCTCCCCGACGACGGACGTAAAGGCGATTTGAGCGATGAAATTTCGGTTCAAGGTTCAGCAGTATCAGACCGATGCCGTGGAAGCGGTGGTCGACTGCTTCGCCGGTCAGCCTCGCGACCATGGGGTGACCTATCGGATCGACCCCGGTCGTATCACAAAGTCTGCTCAGCCCGTGTTGGCAATTTCCGAGACGCCGGACTCCGGCCTGCGTAACGCCGAGATCGCGCTAAGCCCTGGACAGTTGCTGGAGAACATCCAGGCTGTGCAGCGCAGCCGCAACCTACCACTTTCGAAGGCGCTCGTGCCGAGCAAAGCCGCGGCGACACCGAACACGCTCAACCTGGACGTTGAGATGGAGACGGGAACGGGCAAGACGTACGTCTACATTAAGTCCATCATGGAGCTGAATAAGCGCTACGGTTGGAGCAAATTCATCGTCGTGGTGCCGAGTGTGGCGATCCGCGAAGGCGTCAAGAAATCGTTTGATATCACAGCCGAGCATTTCCAGCAGACCTACGGCACCAAGCCGCGGTCGTTCATCTACGACTCCTCCCGCCTCCATGAGTTGAAGACGTTCTCGTCAGACGCCGGCGTGCAAGTGATGATCATTAACATCCAAGCCTTCAACTCCAGCGGCAAGGACAACCGTCGGATCTATGGAACGCCAAAGATGAACTCCCGCGGCGTGGTTGAGATGGTAGGCCTCGATGACTTCAACTCGCGCAAGCCGATAGACGTCATCGCGGCGAATCGACCCATCGTCATCATTGACGAGCCGCAGAAGATCGGCGCACCAAAGTCGTTGGAGTCGCTGTCCAACTTTGCTCCACTCATGGTGCTGCGCTACTCAGCGACCCACAAGGTGGAACATAACAAAGTACACCGATTGGACGCGCTCGATGCCTACAACCAGAGGCTCGTGAAAAAGATCGCCGTGCGCGGCATCACAGTCAAGGGTCTGGCCGGAAGCACAGCCTACCTGTACCTAGATGCGATCGAGATTGCAAAGGGCGCGAAGCCGCGTGCTCGGGTGGAGCTGGAGGTGCAGACCAAGAGCGGCATCAAGCGGTTGGTCAAGCGCATCGACCGCGGAACCCGACTCCATGACATCTCGGGTGGGATCGAATCCTACAAGAACCTCGTTGTCACAGAAATAGACGCTAACCGGGACGTCATCGAACTCAGTAACGGCAGCATCGTGGCGGTCGGGCAGATCACCGCCGACGTGACCGAAGAGGCCAAACGCCGCATCCAAATCCGTGAGGTAATTCGCACTCACTTGGACAAGGAGCGCGAGCTCTTCGCCCAAGGCATCAAGGTGCTCTCGCTGTTCTTCATCGACGAAGTGGCCAAGTACCGCGACTACGATCGTGAAGACACGCTCGGTGACTATGCGCGAGTCTTCGAGGAGGAGTACCGGGCGCTTGTCGCCGACGAGTTGAGCCAGTTGGACTTCGACACCGAAGCAGTGGCATACAGGCACCATCTGGAGTCGGTCAATGTAGAGAAAACGCATCAGGGATACTTCTCGATTGATCAGAAGACCAAGCGGCTAGTGGACCCGAGCGTGGCAAAACGGGGCGACGATGTGGGCCAGTCCGTCGATGTCAGCGCCTACGACCTAATTCTTAAGGACAAGGAGCGGCTACTGTCGTTCGCCGAGCCAGTGCGGTTTATCTTCAGCCATTCGGCCCTGCGCGAAGGCTGGGACAACCCCAACGTATTTGTCATGGGAATGCTCAAGAAAAGCGACAATACCGTGTCCCGTCGCCAGGAAATCGGTCGCGGTCTGCGGCTTGCAGTCGACCAAAATGGCGAGCGGATGGACAACCCTGCCACCGTGCACGACATCAACGAGCTGACCGTCGTCACCGACGAGTCCTACACCGACTTCGTGACGGGCCTTCAGAAGGAGATCAGCGAATCGCTGGTTTCCCGTCCGCGGAAGGCCAGCGTCAAATACTTCTCAGGTAAGACGTTTACTACTGAATCGGGCGAGAGCATCCTCGAGGAACATCTGGCGAACGCACTGTACAAGTACCTGGTCAAGAACGACTACGTTAACGACGATGACACCATCTCCGAGGCTTACAGGAGCGCCCGCGCCACCGGTACCCTCGCTGAGCCGAGTTCCGACGTGCTGAAATCGGTTGTCGACTACCTCTTGCCAATCGTCGATGCGCTTTTCGTGGGCGTTCCACTGCCTGATGACGGCCGAAAGCCCAAGCGCATCCCGCTAAACGAAGAGAACTTCGCAAAGAAGGAGTTCAAGGAACTCTGGGGTCGGATCAATCACAAGGCTGTCTATCAGGTCGAGTTCGACTCGGCCGAGCTGATCAAGAAGTGTGTAGTGGCTCTCGACGCCCACTTGAACGTCACAGCGATGCAGTACGTCGTCCAAGCCGGCGAGCAGCGGGCTGCACTTGACGCTGACGCTTTGGCGACCGGGGCGGGATTCTCTGTTGGCTCGACAAGTACACGTACAGAGACCGTCTCGGCGGACTCACAGGTCAGGTACGACCTACTCGGGGAGATCGCAGACAAGACTCAGCTCACCCGCCGGACGGCCAGTGCAGTCCTGGCCAAGGTAAGGCCGACGACGTTCGCCAAATACCGGCAGAACCCAGAGCACTTCATTGCCGAGGCCGCCCGCCTGATCAACGAGCAGAAAGCAACTGTGATCATCGAGCACCTGACGTACGACACCCTTGCCGAGCGGCACGACACCGCGATCTTCACCGCCAACCAGACGAAGCAGGACTTCGCCAAGGCGGGGGAGAAGCTGACAAAGCACATCTACGACTACGTCGTCACCGACTCCAAAGGCGAACGCGCCTTCGTCACGGAATTGGACACCAGCAAAGAGGTTGTCGTCTACGCCAAGCTCCCACGCGGCTTCTTCATACCGACTCCGGTTGGCGACTATAACCCCGACTGGGCGATTGCCTTCCAGGAAGCCGCAGTCAAGCACGTCTACTTCGTCGCAGAGACGAAAGGCTCGCTATCCTCGATGCAGCTTCGTGGAGTTGAGGAGGCCAAGATCGAATGCGCCCGAAAGTTCTTCGCCGAGCTGAACCACCAGCATGCTGACGCGGTGACTTACGACGTTGTGACCGACTACAGCCAGCTCATGCAGCTGGTTGGGGATGGCGGCCCAAAAGAGTTGAAGGACCGAGGTTATGAGCTCACGCATTGACGACCCTTTGAAAGGCCACGGATAGCCGTACGTTTCCAGGCGTGGAACAGGACTTCAAATGAGCGCACCATTAAGCTGTCGGTAATAAAGATGTAGCAACGGGTGTAGCAACGCATCAGGATTTGTGGATGGTCGTGGGTGTCCGCCATCGGCCTAGCTTCCCGAATCTAGCTCTTTCATGGACGTTGGCGGACACCGGTGAATGCCTTACCGATACCTGGGGGTCAAGGGGTCGCAGGTTCAAATCCTGTCAGCCCGACCAACAGCTGAAACCCCGCCATTCCTGATGAAGGAATGGCGGGGTTTTCTGTTTCCCGGACACATCCGCTCCGTGGTGTTCCCAGGAAGGTCCGCGGTGATCCGCTATTTCAGGAAGCGGGACGTCCGGCGGTCGGCCAGGATCTTTCCTTTGGTCTGGCACGTCGGGCAGTACTGCAGGGCGGAATCGGCAAAGGAAACCTCCCGGACCGTGTCCCCGCACACCGGACACGGTTCGCCGGTCCGGCCGTGGACCCGCATGTGGCTCCGCTTGGTGTCCTTGAGTTCGTTGGGCGGCTTGCCCTTGGCCTCCGCCACCGCCGTTCCCAGAATGGTGTGGATGGCGTCGTAGAGGCGCTGAACGTCCGTCCGGTCCAGCGACCTGGCGATCGCGAACGGCGAAGTCCTGGCGGCATGCAGGATCTCGTCACTGTACGCGTTCCCAATCCCGGCGATGATGCCCTGGCTCCTCAGGACGCCCTTGATCTGCTGGGAACTGGAGCCGAGAATCCCGGCCAGGGCATCCACGTCGAAGTCCGGACTGAACGGATCCGGTCCGAGCGCCGCGATGCCGGGCACGTCGTGCGGATCACGGACCACATAGACCGCCAGGCTCTTCTTCGTGCCCGCCTCGGTCAGGTCCATGCCCACCGGGCCGGAATCGCCCGAGAACGTCAGCCGCAGCGCGATGTGGCCCTTCCCCATTTTCAGCTGGGCGTCGGTGGGGGAGTCCGTGAAGCGGACCCAGCCGGCCCGGGCGAGGTGGAAGACAAAATGCAGCCCGTCCGCTTCCAGGCTGACAAACTTGCCGAACCTTTGCACGCCGCTGACGGCCTTGCCCTGGAGGTCGGAGTAGGGAGGGGCTGCCGTCTTGAGCACGGCGAAGGAGACCGGCTGGATTTTCCGCACCATTGCTCCGCGCAGGTGCTCGTCCAGAAAGTCCGTCAGGGCCGCAACTTCAGGAAGCTCAGGCACGGCCTAGCCCTCACGTGTCCGGACGGTCCCGGCGCCCCGGTTGTTCACATTCCCGCCCTTCAGCGGAGCATGTTCTGCCATGGCACCATCTTCGCAGATGCCTCCCCGGCCCCTGCCCGATGTGCCTATACTTTCAGCGGCGGCTAGAACAAACGACTGCCGCCGCCAGGTGATTGACCCGATGAAAGGCCCGTCATGAGCATCATTCCCGAAGACCTGTCCTACACCGCAGAACACGAATGGGTTTCGGCCCCCAACGCCGACGGGGTTGTGCGCGTGGGCATCACTGATTTTGCCCAGGACGCCCTCGGGGATGTCGTCTACGCCCAGATGCCCGAGGTCGGGACCACCATCAAGGCCAACGACGTCGTCGGCGAGGTCGAATCCACCAAGAGCGTCAGTGACATTTACGCCCCGGTGACGGGCGAGGTAGTCGCCAGGAACGAGTCGCTGGACACCGATTCCGCCCTTATCAACTCCGATCCGTACGGTGAAGGCTGGCTGATCGAAATCAAGCTCGCGGAAGCCGACGCGGTCGAGTCCTTGCTCAGTGCATCCGAGTATGAACAGCAGGTAGGCTAAAGGCAGAGGTCATTCGGGCCGGGGCCGCCGGCGCGTGTTGTTGGGATAACAAAACAAGGCCGCGCCCAGCCGAAGGGCCTCATTACCGGGACTGCAAGGCTTTTCCGGACGGCATGCGTTGTTTGCAGGGGGGACACCTGCAACGAATGAGGAGGACTCAATGTTTGGGCACGAACGGAACGACACCGGTGACGGTTACGGCACGGGTGGAGTGAAGGCTTCGGAGACCACGTCGATCAACCTCACTCCGGTGCGCGACGAACCCAATTTCACGCCGAAGCTTTCGACTGAGGAACGGGCAGCGGTTGAGGCCCTTCCCTTCGGATCGGCCCTGCTCGTCGCGCACAGCGGCCCCAACGCCGGTGCGCGGTTCCTGCTGGACTCCGACGTCACCACGGCGGGCCGCCACCCGGACGCCGACATCTTCCTCGACGACGTCACTGTTTCGCGCAGGCACGTCGAATTCCGCCGTACTGCGCGCAGCTTTGAGGTTGTGGACACCGGGAGCCTGAACGGCACCTACGTCAACCACGACCGCGTGGACTCGGTGGAACTGAAGTCCGGCAACGAGGTCCAGATCGGCAAATTCCGCCTCACCTTCTACCTCAGCCCTGCCCGCGCAGCAGGCAACGTCTGATTCCGGGGTAGTTGCCTGTGGCCACGGCACATGCGGATCGGCGCGGACCCCAGGTTCTGAACATCGGGGAAGTCCTGGCTCAACTGAGCGACGACTTCCCCAGCATGACTGCGTCAAAAATCCGGTTCCTTGAAGAAAAGGGACTCATCAACCCGCAGCGGACACCTGCCGGCTACCGTCAGTACTCCGAGAACGACGTCGAACGGCTGCGCTTCGTCCTCTCACTCCAGCGTGACCAGTACCTGCCGCTGAAGGTCATCAAGGACTACCTGGATGCGATCGACCGGGGCGAACGGCCGGAGAACCTGCCGGCAGGCGTCACGTTGTCCCCGCGGATTGTCTCCGAGGAGCTCGCCTCCGAGCTGCAGAGCCGGGCACGCAGGCTCAGCGAGGAGCAGCTGCGCGCCGAATCCGGGGCGAGCGTCCCGCTGCTGGAATCGCTCCTGAGCTACGGCCTGATCGGGCACGTCAACGGCAAATTCGACGAACACGCGCTGCAGGTCGCGCGGGCCTGCGTCCAGCTGGAGAGCCATGGCCTGGAACCCCGCCACCTGCGGCCCTTCCAGGCGGCTGCCGACCGCGAATTCGGGCTCGTGGAGCGTGCTGTGGCCACCCTGACCTCCCGCAAGGACGCAGCCTCCCACGCCCGCGCCGCCGAGGCGGCCCGGGAAATCAGCGACCTCTGCCTGTCCTTGCACCAGGCGCTGGTCCACGACCGCATCTCAAGGATGGACATCTGATGATTGAGGTGGAGATTGTCGGCGTGCGGATCGAGTTGCCGTCCAACCAGCCGCTTGTCCTGCTCAAGGAAATCCATGGTGAGCGCCACGTGCCCATCTGGATCGGGACCCCGGAGGCCAGCGCCATCGCCCTGGCCCAGCAGGGGGTCATCCCGCCCCGGCCGATGACCCACGACCTCCTGGTGGACGTTGTCGAGGCCCTGGGCCACACGATCGTCAGCGTCAACATCGTGGCGGTGGAGGACAACATCTTCTACGGGCAGCTGCAGTTCGAGAACGGCACCACCGTGAGCTCCCGGGCCTCCGATGGGTTGGCCGTTGCCCTGCGCGCCAAGTGCCGGATCTGGTGCGCCGACGCCGTCATGGACGAGGCCGGCGTCCGGATCACCGAACACGACGAGGGCGAGGACACGCACCCCGGACCCGCCGTGGACGAGGAAGTCGAACTGCGGCGCTTCCGCGAGTTCCTCGACGACGTCGAACCCGAAGACTTCGGCGGCTGAGCCGGCCCAGGCAACCGGCGCCAGGGAACCTGCCGCGATTGCGGGCGTGCCTGTGACTGCTGGTGTTTCTGATACGTGCGTGACAGCTGTGGCGGCACCAAACGTTAAAGTCGAGGATGAAACTTTCGACACGCCCTTGGAATAGCCCCAACGTCTTTGACCTTGGGCCCCGGCAGGCCTAACGTCGAAGGTACAAGTTCCCATTGCATACGGTAGCCGCGCAAGTCACACTGGAAGGTGCAGTCCGGCTGAATTACACGGATGAAATATTCATCCGGTGTCATGCAGCTGTTCACATCTATTGCTGCCGATGCAACAAACCCAGGGGAACCCACGACAAGGAGGGTCCACGTGAGTCCGAAAGGCGAAGCAGGCGAGCTGAAGCAGGCCTCAACGGCCGGCGTTGCTGTGCCCGCCAGCGGTGCCCAAGGCCTGCTGTTCACCGAGGATCTCCCCGTTCTGGACGAGGACGCGGGCTACCGCGGACCCACCGCCTGCAAGGCGGCCGGCATTACCTACCGCCAACTCGATTATTGGGCGCGCACCGGACTCGTTGAGCCCGCCGTCCGCGGTGCGGCCGGCTCCGGCTCGCAGCGGCTCTACGGCTTCCGCGACATTCTGGTTCTCAAGGTGGTCAAACGGCTCCTGGACACGGGCGTCTCCCTGCAACAGATCCGCACCGCCGTGGAACACCTGCGGGAGCGCGGCGTCGAGGACCTCGCCCAAATCACGCTCATGAGCGACGGCGCCAGCGTCTACGAGTGCACATCGGCAGATGAAGTCATCGATCTCGTCCAGGGCGGCCAGGGGGTGTTCGGCATCGCCGTCGGCCGCGTATGGCGCGAAGTTGAAGGAAGCCTCGCAGCTCTTCCCAGCGAACACGCCGCGGACCAGTCCTTTCCCGACGACGAGCTGAGCAAACGCCGGGCGGCCCGCAAGATCGGCTAGCGCCCGCAGCTGCAGACGTGACTGAGCACAGCAACGACTGAGCACAGAAACTGAGTACAACAAGATGAGGCCGCCTCCCGGACAGGGAAGGCGGCCTCATTTCTGTTGGGCTGTGTACGGCAGTCCGGGGCTACCGAAGGCTGCGGTCTCGGACAGCGCCGGCCGGGGCCACGCCGCCCTGGTTCAGCAGGTTCTGCAGCAGGGCATCGAAGAGCCCGGCCGCATTCTTGGCCGAGTCGCCGGGCCAGTGGTGGATGGAGTGGGCGGCGCCCTGGATCTGCTGCCAGTTGGCCTGCTCCGGGATATGCGGGCTCAACAGCAGTTGGCCGAACATGGATTCCATCTCCGAGAGCCGGAACGTGTGCTCGGCCGAACTGCTGCGCACCCGGTTGGCCACGATGCCGGCAGGGGACAGCTTGGGGGCGAATTCCTGCCGGAAGAGCTGGATGGCGCGCATGGTGCGTTCCGTGCCGGCCACCGAGAAAAGCCCGGGCTCGGCTACCAGGGTCACCTTGTCGCTTGCGGACCACGCCATCCGGGTCAGGCCGTTCAGTGACGGGGGGCAATCGACCAGGACGAGTTCGTAGTTCGTGGCGCCGGCCAGGACCGTGGAAAGCCGGCGAAGGTCGCGGCGGCCCAGGTCGGGGCGGTCGTAGATGCCGGTATAGGCAGAGCCGACGGCCACGTCCAGGACGGAGGTTGCCGCGCCGGACTGAATCCTGCCGTTGGCACTGCCGCTGGCGTTGCTGCGGCCGTTGATCCGGGCGTGTTCCACCCAGCCGCTGGGGACCACGTTGTCCGCCAGATGTGCCCGCCGCGGCGACCTCAGCATCCTGCCGATATCGAGCTGATCGTCCGGACTCACGCCCAGGGCCGTGCTGGCGTCAGCATGCGGATCAAGGTCGACGACGAGGGTGGGGATGCCGGCGGCCAATGCCGCCGACGCCAGTCCGGTGGTCACGGATGTCTTGCCGACACCGCCTTTGAGGCTGCTGATGCTCACTACTTGCACTTGAAAAACCAATACCTAACGCCGGTTGCCGAGACGGGGTCGTGCCGGCTCCTGCGTTCTTCGGAGCCGGGGCGTGCATGCGCCACCCACCCACTCATCATATGTTGATGCTCCGGCGAAACCCGTTTCATCCGGCGTGGGGCGCCAGAACCTCGCCAATCGGACGGACGGGGAAAGCTCCAAGGCCAAGGCCCTGCCCATCGCGGCGTCCGTGACGGATAATGCTGTGACAGTCGCCACAATGATTTGTGTTTGCCCGCACAGGTCCTAGACACTGTGAGCACTTACCGATACGCCCGCGATGAAGCAGGAGAAGTATGTTTTCTAAGATTCTGGTGGCCAACCGCGGCGAAATCGCGATTCGCGCCTTCCGCGCGAGCTACGAGCTGGGTGCCAAGACTGTCGCTGTGTTTCCCCATGAGGACCGCAACTCCATTCACCGCCAGAAGGCCGATGAGGCGTATCTGATCGGCGAGGAGGGACATCCGGTCCGGGCCTACCTGGACGTTGATGAGGTGGTGCGCGTCGCCAAGGAGTCCGGGGCGGACGCCATTTACCCCGGTTACGGTTTCCTCTCCGAGAACCCGCGCCTGGCGCGGGCCGCGAAGGAGGCCGGCATCACCTTCGTCGGCCCGCCGGCCGAGGTTCTGGAACTCGCCGGTAATAAGGTTGCCGCCCTCGAGGCCGCGCGCAAGGCCGGCGTCCCGGTCCTCAAGTCCAGCCAGCCGTCGAAGGACCTGGACGAACTGATCGCCGCCGCGGATGAAATCGGCTTCCCCATTTTTGCCAAGGCCGTCGCCGGCGGCGGCGGGCGCGGCATGCGCCGCGTGGACACCCGCGAGGCGCTCCCGGAGGCCCTGCAGGCCGCCATGCGCGAAGCCGACGCCGCGTTCGGCGACCCCACCATGTTCCTGGAGCAGGCCGTCCTGCGCCCGCGCCACATCGAGGTCCAGATCCTGGCCGACGCGGAGGGCAACGTGATGCACCTCTTCGAGCGTGACTGTTCCATCCAACGCCGCCACCAGAAGGTCATCGAGATCGCCCCGGCGCCGAACCTGGACGAAGGCATCCGGCAGGCGCTGTACCGCGACGCCGTGAAGTTCGCGAAAGCGCTGAACTACGTCAACGCCGGTACCGTCGAATTCCTTGTCGACACGGTGGGTGAGCGGGCTGGCCAGCACGTATTCATCGAAATGAACCCCCGGATCCAGGTCGAGCACACGGTGACCGAGGAAGTCACCGACGTCGACCTCGTCCAGGCGCAGCTGCGCATCGCCGCCGGTGAGAGCCTCGCGGACCTGGGCCTGTCCCAGGAGAGCGTCCAGCTCAAGGGCGCCGCCCTGCAGTGCCGCATCACCACGGAGGACCCGGCCAACGGCTTCCGGCCCGACGTCGGCAAGATCACCGGCTACCGCTCGGCCGGCGGCGCAGGCGTCCGGCTTGACGGCGGCACCGTCTACTCGGGCGCGGAGATCAGCCCGCACTTCGACTCCATGCTGGTCAAGCTGACCTGCCGCGGCCGCAACTACCCGGCCGCCGTCGCCCGGGCCCGCCGCGCCCTCGCCGAGTTCCGCATCCGCGGCGTGTCCACCAACATCTCCTTCCTGCAGGCCGTCCTGGACGATCCCGACTTCGTCGCCGGGGATGTGGCTACCTCGTTCATTGACGAACGGCCCCAGCTGCTGAAGGCACGGGTCTCGGCCGACCGCGGCACCAAGTTGCTGACCTGGCTTGCCGACGTCACGGTCAACAAGCCCAACGGCGAACTCAAGGTCCACACGGACCCGGCGGACAAGCTTCCGGCCCTGGATGACGCCGCGGCCCGGCCAGGGTCCCGCCAGCGTCTTCAGGAACTCGGCCCGGAAGGGTTTGCCCGTGCCCTGCGCGCGCAGGACGCCGTGGCCGTCACGGACACCACGTTCCGCGACGCGCACCAGTCCCTGCTCGCCACCCGGGTGCGCACCCGGGACCTCGTGGCGGCCGGTCCCGCAGAATCCAAGCTGCTCCCCGAGCTGCTCTCGGTCGAGGCCTGGGGCGGGGCGACCTACGACGTCGCCCTGCGCTTCCTCGGCGAAGACCCCTGGGACCGGCTTGCCGCCCTGCGCAAGGCCATGCCGAACCTGTGCCTGCAGATGCTGCTCCGCGGCCGCAACACCGTCGGCTACACGCCCTACCCGGAAGAGGTCACGGTGGCGTTCGTCAACGAGGCCGCCGCCACGGGCATCGACATTTTCCGGATCTTCGACGCCCTCAACGACGTCAACCAGATGGCCCCGGCCATCCGGGCCGTCCGTGAGACCGGTACCGCCGTCGCCGAGGTTGCCCTCTGCTACACCGCGGACATGCTGGACCCGGAGGAAACGCTCTACACCCTGGATTACTACCTGGAGCTGGCGCAGAAAATCGTCGACGCCGGGGCGCACATCCTGGCGATCAAGGACATGGCCGGACTGCTGCGTCCGGCTGCCGCGGCGCGCCTGGTCTCGGCGCTCCGGGAGCGGTTCGACCTCCCCGTCCATCTGCACACCCACGACACCGCCGGCGGCCAGCTGGCCACGCTCCTCGCGGCCGTGGATGCCGGCGTGGACGCTGTGGACGTGGCCTCGGCCTCCCTGGCCGGAACCACCAGCCAGCCCTCGGCATCGGCCCTCGTCGCCGCGCTGGCCCACACGCCGCGCGACACCGGCCTCAGCCTGGCGAACGTCTGCGCCCTCGAGCCTTACTGGGAGGCCGTCCGCCGGGTCTACGCGCCGTTCGAGTCCGGACTGCCGGGGCCCACGGGCCGGGTCTACCAGCACGAAATTCCGGGCGGCCAGCTCTCCAACCTGCGCCAGCAGGCGATGGCGCTGGGCCTGGGCGAGCGTTTCGAGGCGATCGAGGACATGTACACCGCGGCGGACCGGATCCTCGGCCGGCTGGTCAAGGTGACCCCGTCGTCCAAGGTGGTGGGCGACCTCGCCCTGCATCTGGTGGGCCTCAACGCCGACCCGGAAGACTTCAACGAGAACCCGCAAAAATACGACGTCCCGGATTCCGTGATCGGCTTCCTTTCCGGCGAGCTCGGTGACCCGCCCGGCGGCTGGCCCGAGCCCTTCCGGACCAAGGCGCTGCAGGGCCGCACTGTCAAGGTCCGCGACGTCGAGATCAGCGCCGAGGACAGCGCCGCGCTCAACGGCGATTCCAAGACCCGGCGGGGCACGCTCAACCGCCTGCTCTTCGCAGGTCCCACCAAGGACTACCAGAAGAGCGTGGAGGCCTACGGCAACCTTTCGGTGCTGGACACGCGGGACTACCTCTTCGGGCTGCAGCGCGGCGCGGAGCACGAGATCGAGCTCGAGAAGGGCGTCCGGCTGATCGCCTCGCTCGAGGCCGTCTCCGAGCCGGACGAGAAGGGCATGCGCACGGTCATGTGCACGCTCAACGGCCAGTCCCGGCCCGTGGTGGTCCGCGACCGTTCAGTGGTGAGCAACGTCAAGGCCGCCGAACGCGCCGACACCTCCCAGCCGGGCCAGGTCGCCTCGCCGTTCGCCGGTGCCGTCACGCTGACCGTCAAGGCCGGGGACACCGTCAAGGCCGGCGACACCGTGGCCACGATCGAGGCCATGAAGATGGAGGCGTCCATCACGACGCCGGTGGCCGGCACCGTCGCGCGGCTCGCCGTCGCCGGGATCGAACAGGTCCAGGGCGGGGATCTGCTGCTCGTCGTCGAATAGCGGCAGCGCGGCAACACCGTAGCCCATCAACACAGAAGGGTCCTTCCGGC
>NZ_JBFUAA010000017.1:0-80028 GCF_056406495.1 Arthrobacter sp. P1_B9 | reverse complement strand
GTTGCACCGGAACCGACAACAAAATAACAACACCACAGCTGCATTCGCTGCAGCGGCCATGTTGTAACCACTAGTTTTCCCCACCCCCGCCAACAGCGGGCACGGTGGCGGAGCAAGGGTTACGGCGGTCATAGCGTGGGGGAAACGCCCGGTCCCATCCCGAACCCGGAAGCTAAGACCCACAGCGCCGATGGTACTGCACCCGGGAGGGTGTGGGAGAGTAGGTCACCGCCGGAACACCATTAACGGTCGAGGACCCCCACCACCAGGTGGGGGTCCTCCCGCATTTAACGACCCATACGAAATACTCAAGCCGAAACCCCATGCGGGTCCGGTTGGGCGGCGCGGGTAGAGTTGTTGCCCATGGATAACCTCTTCAGCCATGCTCCCGTTGACCCTTCTGATGGCCCCGAGCCGGAGGTAGCAGACGGCCTGGAGCCGGTTGTCTACACGGTGGTGGTACCCGGCGCCGTCGCCCGGGCCTTTGTGGGATTCACCGAACATACGCACCTCTGGTGGCCGCTGGAGGACCACAGCGTCTATGGCGCCGGCTCCTACGTGGAGTTCGAGGAGAGCCTCATCATGGAGACCGCTGATGATGGCCGGACAGCCGTGTGGGGATCCATTGACGACTGGCAGCCGCCGTTGTCCTTCCATGCCAGCTGGCACCCTGGGACCACTGCCATATGGTCCACTGAGCTCCGGGTGGCCTTCAAGGCGGTCGGCGAGGGAACAGAGCTCCGCTTGGTTCACAGCGGTTGGGAAGGCGCCGAGGATCCCGCGGCCGCCCGGGCAGACTACGCGGCCGGCTGGCCCGGCGTCCTGGACCGTTTTGTTCGCTTCATGGGCGGCGCCGGCGCCTGAGCTTGCTTGGTCTGTGGGCCGGATCGAGGCGTTGCTTCCCAGTTGCTCGGAGGACCGGGGCGGAGAACCCGTGGGGCCTCCCCGGCTTTCCGGGCCGTTCTGGGCAGACGGCCAGGCAATGGAGCGAGGAACTGGGCAGGAACGCCGCCACGGAGAAAATAGCCGGAGACTAGCGGGTCGGTCCTTGGTCAAGGGGCGGAACAGCGGTGCTGGACCGGATGACAAAGCGCGTAGGGTATTCGGTGTGCGGGGCCGCCGCGTCTCCGGCGCCGTCGAGCCTGGCCAACAAGCGCCGCACGGCCAGCGCGCCCTGGCCCCGCGCGTCTTGATCGAACGTGGTCAGCCCGAAGACCTCACCAAGTTCATGGCCGTCGATGCCGATGACGGAGAGGTCCTGCGGCACCCGCAGGCCGAAATCCCGGGCAGCGAGGATCGTCCCAATCGCCATCTCGTCGGAGGCGGCAAAGACGGCCGTGGGGCGCTCCGGTGAGGTGCCGAGCAGCGTACGGGCGTTGGCATAGGCGCCCTGGATCGTGAAATCGGCGGAGATCTGCCACTCCGGCCGGACCGTCAGCCCGGCGTCGCGCATGGCTTTCTTGAAGCCCGCCTGGCGTGTCCCGGGAAGGCGGAAATCCTGGTCGTAGGCGGCATCGCCGGTCATATGGGCGATTTTGCTGTGGCCGAGCTGGATCAGGTGGCGGGCTGCGGCCTCCGCGATGCCGGAATCATCGATGCGGATGGTCGACGCGCCAGGCAACGGGCCGCCGATCCCGACGATCGGACGGTGGATGGCCAGCAGCTGGTCGATCTCGGCCTCGGAGAGCTCCAAGGACACTGCGATCACAGCATCCACGCGTTTGCGCAGCAGGAAGTCGTTCAGCACACTGTGGCGGCGCTCCCGGCCCTCGCTGACGTTGTACAGCGTGAGGTCGTAGCCGGCGTCCAGCAGGGTGGCAGAGACACCTTCGACCACCGAGGAAAAAAACCACCGGTGGACCGAGGGGACAACAAGGCCGACATTGTGATTGCGCCCGGAGGCCAGGCTGGAGGCGTGGTAGGACAGGACGAAGCCAAGCTCAGCGGCGGCGGTCTGGGCGCGTTCCCGGCTTCGCGGGGAAACGTTGCCTTTGCCGCTCAAGGCGCGCGAAACGGTGGCGATGGAGAGGCCGGCCCGTTCCGCGACGTCCTTGATGCCGGGCATGCCTAGCCCTCCGTGTCCTCGATGTAGATTTCCAGCCAAACAGTTTCACCTGAGCTTAACGGATCGCCGGCGCTGTCCATGCCCCCAACGTCGTAGCCGGCCTCCGGTGACGTTGAGCTGCGCAGCAGCACCCGCCCGGTGGGCAGTTCCAAGGGCTCGGACCCCACATTCAGCAGCACCAGCGTGGAGCCGTTGAGGAAGGCAAGGCTCGTGTCCGTGCACAGGTCCTCGTACCAGGACAGTGAGCCGCGGCCCAGGTCCAGCCGGCGGCGGAGCTCCAGCATGCGCTTGTAGAGGCTTAGGTGCGACGCCGGCGAAGCGGCCTGCACATCCCGCGCCAGCCGGGCGAAGCTTTCCGGCTGCGGCAGCCAGGGGTCCTGCCCGTGGCCGAATCCTGCGTGGAGTTCTCCGGCCCGCCAGGGCAGCGGGACGCGGCAGCCGTCGCGGCCCAGCCGTGCGCCGCCGGTGCGGGCGAAGGTGGGGTCCTGGCGCCGGGTGTCCGGGATGTCGATCCCGTCCGGAAGGCCGAGTTCTTCGCCCTGGTAGAGGTAAGCCCCGCCGGGCAGCCCGAGCATGAACAGGGACGCCGCTGCCGCGCGGGAGCGTCCGAGGTCCTCGTCCGGCTGCGGATCCCAGGTGCCGATTCCGTCACCGTCGCGCGGCGCCTGCCCGTTGTATCCGAAGCGGGTGGCGTGGCGGACGACGTCGTGGTTGGAGAGCACCCACGTGCTGGGGGCGGCGACGGCGTCCAGCGACGTCAGTGACTCGGTGATGACGTGGCGCATGCGATGCACGTCCAGGCCCGCGTGGAGGTAGGGGAAGTTGAAGGCCTGATGCATTTCGTCCGGGCGCACCCAGTCGGCGAGCCGGGGGAGCGGGTCAACGTTTGCCTCGGCGCAGAGGATCCGGTCGGGGCCGTACTCGGCGAGAATCAGCCGCCACTGGCGGTAGATGTCGTGGAGGGCAGGCTGGCCAAACATCGGAGCGTCGCGTCCGGGGAAGCCGTCAGAGCTGCTGCCGTCGGCGCGGCCGCCCCACTCCGGCAGGCCGGTGGCCTTCACGAGGGCGTGCGCCACGTCCACCCGGAAACCGGAGACGCCGCGGTCCAGCCAGAAGCGCAGGACCCGCTCGAATTCCAGGTGGACGGCGAGGTTGTCCCAGTTGAAGTCCGGCTGGGAGGAGTCGAAGAGGTGCAGGTACCACTGGCCCGGGGCGCCGTCCGGTTCGGTGATCCGGGTCCAGGCTGAACCGCCGAAGTGGGACTGCCAGTTGTTCGGCGGTTCTTCGCCGAAGGTTCCCTTGCCGTCGCGGAAGATGAACATGTCCCGCTCCGGGCTGCCGGCGGGAGCGGCCAGGGCGGCCTGGAAGGCCGCGTGCTGGTCCGAGCAGTGGTTGGGCACAAGGTCAACGATCATCCGCAGTCCCAACCGCGCGGCCTCGGCAATCATGGCGTCGAAGTCGTTCAGCGTGCCGAACAGGGGGTCGACGTCGCAGTAATCGCTCACGTCGTAGCCGGCGTCGCGCTGCGGAGACCGGTAGAAGGGCGAAAGCCAGACGGCATCGATGTCCAGGTCGGCGAGCCGGGGAAGCTCGGCGGTGATACCGGCGAGGTCGCCGATGCCGTCGCCGTTCAGGTCCCGGAACGAGCGAGGGTAGACCTGGTAGATGACGGCGGACCGCCACCATCCAGGGATGTGGTCTGCGGCGTGCACCGGGGTCAGCGGACCCGTCAGGGGGCCGGCCTGCGCGGCGGGGGAGCGGAGAACTGAATCAACGGACATGACGGTAATCGTAAGTCCCACACCTCAAAAATGAAAACGCTTCCAGTCACATTCGTATCGGGCAGTTTCGTCCCACGCTAGGACTGTCCCCGGTCCGGCGTCCGGCCGGCCGGCGGAGCCTCTCGCGCCGGTTCGGTGCGGTGACTTTTCAAAGCTGCACCTAGCGTGTACTTTGGAAGCGCTTGCAGTTGTGAGCCACATCACCGACGATGCCACGGGGCTCTGGAACGGACTTCCAGGGCCTTACGCGTGGATGCAGGGATTTATGAAAGGGACACCAATGAAGGTGCAGAACACCCTCACGAACGGAACCAGCCGCCGCGTATTCACCGCGGGCGCCATTTCCGTAGTGGCCGCGCTGGCCCTCAGCGCGTGCGGCGGCGCCGCAGCCACCGCACCGGCGACCGCGACGGCCAAGCCTGACCTGAAGGCCTCCGGCGCCAGCACGATCACCATGTGGGTCGATGCCGAGCGCGCGCCCGCGCTGAAGGACATCACGGCCAAGTTCCAGACCGATACCGGCATCGCGGTCAAGCTCGTCGTCAAGGACTTCGCCGCTGTCCGCGACGACTTCATCACCCAGGTCCCGACCGGCAAGGGCCCGGACCTGATCGTTGGCCCGCACGACTGGGTCGGCAAGTTCGTCCAGAACGGCGTGATCGCTCCGGTGGAGCTCGGGGACAAGAAGTCCGAGTTCCAGGACTCCTCCATCAAGGCCATGACCTACAACGGCTCCGTCTACGGCGTCCCGTATGCGATCGAGAACATCGCCCTGCTCCGCAACACGGACCTCGTTGCCCAGAGCGCCAAGACCCTGGACGAGGTCGTCGCCAACGGCAAGAAGGCCGTGGCCGACGGCAAGGCGAAGTTCCCGTTCCTCGTGGGCATGGACCCGAAGCAGGGCGATCCGTACCACCTCTACCCGCTGCAGGCTTCCATGGGCTCGCAGGTCTTCGGCAAGGCAGCCGACGGCGGCTACGACCCGAAGCAGCTCCTGATCGGCGACGCCTCCGGCGTCGAGTTCGCCAAGAAGCTGGCCGCCTGGGGCGACAAGGGCGAAAAGATCATCAACTCCAACATCACCGGTGACATCGCCAAGGAGAAGTTCCTGGCCGGAGAGTCCCCGTACTACCTGACCGGCCCGTGGAACGTGCCGGACGTGCAGAAGAAGGGCATCAAGTTCGCTGTCGACGAGCTGCCGACCACCGGCGACCAGCCGGCCCAGCCGTTCATCGGCGTCAACGGCTTCTTCATCAGCGCCAAGAGCGCCAACGCCCTGGCCACCAACGAGTTCGTCACCAACTACCTGACCTCCGGGGCCGCCCAGGACTCCATGTACAAGGCCGGCGGCCGCCCGCCGGCACTGAAGGCCTCCTTCGAGAAGGCAGCAAGCGACCCGGTTGTCGCCGCCTTCGGCAAGATCGGCGCCAACGGCGTCCCGATGCCGGCCATCCCGGAAATGAGTGCCGTCTGGGCCGACTGGGGAGCCACCGAGCTCGCCCTCATCAAGGGCCAGGGCGATCCCGCCGCTGACTGGGCCAAGATGGCCGCCAGCATCAAGAGCAAGATCAAGGGTTAGTCCGCGCGCCGGTTCCTGACGCTTCCCCAAGCGCCAGTGACCGGCGGCACCGGGCCGGGCGGCCGTGAGGCCGCCCGGGCCGTTCCTGCATCACCCCAGCTTCTCCCAAGGACTGTAGACAGCCATGTCAGATACCGAACTCCGCGAGGACATAGACCCCGCACTGTCGTCCGCCCCGGACGCCGCCCCCACAACCTCAGCCCGGCGGGCTGGCAGCGCCCACCCACGCCGGAGCGGCCCCGAGGGGGTGAAGGGAACCATCGCCAAGATCGTGCTGCTGGGCCTCGTGGACGCCCTCGCTGTCTACATCCTGATGATGCTTTTCCTGAGCCAGTCCTGGCTGGCGTTGGGAGTCTCCGCCGCCGTCGTGCTGGTGATCAACTGGATCTACCTGCGCAAGGGCGGCCTGCCCGCCAAGTACCTGGCCCCGGGCGTGCTCTTCCTGCTCGTATTCCAGGTCTTCGTGGTCATGTTCAGCGGTTACATCGCGTTCACCAACTACGGCGACGGCCATAACAGCACCAAGGGTGACGCGATCGCCGCCATCCAGCTCACCGCGCAGAAGCGGGTGCCCGAGTCGCCGGCCTACAAGGCCGCCGTGCTCACCAAGGACAACTCCTTCTACCTTCTCTTCACCGACCCGCAGGGCAAGGTCTCGCTCGGTAACACCGAGGCGCCGCTCGCGGAGGCCCCCGGCGCCGGCAAGGACTCGACCGGGAAGGCCAACGCCCTGGCCGGCTACCGAACCCTGAACTTCCAGGAGATCGTTGCCAACCAGCAGAGCATCCTGGACATCACCGTCCCGGTCTCCGCCAACCCGGCCGACGGCACCCTGCGCACCGCGGACGGCAGCAACGCCTACCAGTTCAAGCCGTCGCTGAAGTACGACGCCGCTGCCGACACCTTCACGGACACCGCCTCCGGTGCCGTCTACCGCGACAACGGCAAGGGCGCCTTCGCGGCAGGCAACGGCGAGACGCTCTCCACCGGCTGGAAGATCGACGTCGGGATGGAAAACTTCGCCCGCGCCTTCACCGACCCCAGCCTGCGCGGCCCGCTGCTCGGCGTTATCCTCTGGACCTTCACCTTCGCCCTGGCTTCCGTCGCTCTGACCTTTGCGCTGGGGCTGTTCCTGGCCATCACCTTCAACCGCGAGGACCTCAGGGGCAAGAAGGTCTACCGGATCCTGATGATCCTGCCGTACGCCTTCCCCGCCTTCCTCACCGGCCTGGTCTGGTCCGGCATCCTCAACCCGGAATTCGGGTGGCTCAACCAGAACTTGTTCGGCGGGGCATCCATCGGCTGGCTCACCGACCCGTTCCTGGCCAAGATCAGCGTGCTGGTGGTCAACCTCTGGCTGGGGTTCCCCTACATGTTCCTGGTCTGCACCGGCGCGCTGCAGTCGCTGCCCAGCGAGCTGGACGAGGCCGCCCGGATGGACGGTGCCGGCCCGTGGCGGGTGTTCCGCTCCATCAAGCTCCCGCTGCTGCTGGTCTCGATCGCGCCGTTGCTGATCTCCTCCTTCGCCTTCAACTTCAACAACTTCAACGTGACCTTCATGCTCACCGGCGGCGGACCCCGCTTCGAGGACACCAACCGGGACATCGGAGCCACCGACATCCTGATCACACTGGTGTACAAGGTGGCATTCGGGCAGGGCACTGGCCGTGACTACGGCCTCGCCAGCGCACTGGCGATCATCATCTTCATCATCGTGGCCACTGTCTCGGCCATCAGTTTCAAGCAGACCAAGGCACTCGAGGACGTGAACGCATGAACGGGTCAGCATCGCGCACCGCCGCTCCGGCAGAGGAAACCCGGCAGGGTGGAGGGACCGGCCCCGGCACCATCACCCCCGGCGCGACCGACGTCGAATACCTCAAGTCGCTGCAGCGCCGGCGCCCGTTCGGCGCCTGGTTCAAGGACAAAGGATGGCGCCACCTGGTGGGGTGCATCGTGACGGTCTTCGCGGTCTTCCCGCTGCTCTACGTGCTGTCCGCAGCGCTCAACTCCACCGGCACCCTGGTGGGTTCCAACGCGCTGTTCAGCAGGATCGACTTCGGCAACTTCACCGCCCTGTTCGACATGCCCTCGCGGCCCTTTGCCCGCTGGTTCGGCAACACCATGGTGGTGGGCGGCGTGACCTCCGCGGCCACCGTGTTCCTCGGTGCCATGGCGGCGTACGCCTTCTCCCGGATGCGCTTCAAGGGCCGCCGGATCGGCCTGCTGAGCCTGCTGCTGCTCCAGATGTTCCCGCAACTGCTGGCAGTCGTCGCCATCTTCCTGCTCCTGAGCGGCATCTCCGAGGTCATCCCGGCCCTCGGCCTGGGCAGCCAGCTGGGCCTGATCATGGTGTACCTGGGCGGCGCGCTGGGCGTGAACACCTACCTCATGTACGGCTTCTTCAACACCGTGCCGCAGTCCCTGGACGAGGCGGCGAAGATCGACGGCGCCAGCCACGCGCAGATCTTCTTCGGCATCATCATGCGGCTCGTCACGCCGATCCTGGCGGTGGTGGGCCTCCTGACGTTCATCGGCATCTCCGGCGAGTTCGTGATCGCCTCCGTGGTGCTCACGGACCCGGACAGCCAGACCCTCGCCGTCGGTCTGTACTCCTTCGTGGCGCAGCAGCGCTCGGAGAACTGGGGAGTCTTCGCCGCCGGCGCCGTGCTCAGCGCCATCCCGGTGATGGCCCTGTTCCTGTTCCTGCAGCGCTACATCGTCAGCGGGCTAACCGCGGGCTCGGTGAAGGGCTAGGCATGACGCTGCCAGGCAGCGCCGGCCCGCTGCCGCACCACGACGGCTCGGCACTCCACGCGCCCCGGCACGTGGAACCGGGGGCGGACGTCCGGCTGCGGCTCCGCGTGCCGGCCGTCTGGGGGCGCGCCGCCCGGGTGTGGCTCCGGTCCATCCACGACGGCGAACCCCGCTACGATCCGGCCAGGAACCTTGGCGACGTCGACGGGTGGGCCTGGTGGGAGGCTGCGATGGTGGTGACCAACCCGGTGGCCCGCTACCGCTTCCTGATCGAGGTCGGCCCGCGGTATTGGACCCTCAACGCGCAGGGCCTATTCAGCCGGGACGTCTCCGACTACGCCGACTTCCGCCTCACCACGTTCCGGCCCGCCCCCAAATGGCTGCGCCGGGGAACGATGTACCAGATCTTCCCGGACCGCTTCGCCCGCTCCACGCCGTCGCAGCCGGCGCCGGAACATACTTCCCCGGACGAGGCGTTCCCGGACTGGGCCGTGCCGTGCGGGTGGGACACCACCGAGGTCGAGGGCTCCGGTCCGCAGACCCCGTACCAGTACTACGGCGGCGACCTCCGGGGCATCACCGAGCGGCTGGACCACATTCAGGCGCTCGGGGCCGACGTCATCTACCTGACGCCGTTCTTCCCGGCCCGCTCCAACCACCGCTACGACGCCGCCACCTTTTCCATGGTGGACCCGCTGCTGGGCGGGGACGAGGCCTTGGTGGAACTCGTCCAGGCCGCCCACGCCCGCGGTCTGCGGGTGATGGGCGACCTCACGGCCAACCATTCCGGCGACGCCCACGAATGGTTCCAGCGCGCCCTGGCCGACCCGGCCTCCGAGGAAGCCGGGTACTACTACTTCAATGCCGACCACACGGCGTACGAGTCCTGGTATGGCGTCAGGTCGCTGCCCAAGCTCAACTGGGCCTCCCCGGGCCTGCGCGAGAAATTCGTCCTGGATGACGATTCCCCGGTGGCGCTCTGGCTCCGGCCGCCGTTCAACCTGGACGGCTGGCGGATCGACGTCGGCAACATGACCGGCAGGCTCGGCGGCACCGATCTGAACTACGACGTCGCCCGGCTGATCGCGGACCGCGTCCGTTCGATCAACCCCGAGGCGGCTCTGCTCGCCGAGGCCACGAATGACGCGGCACCCGACTTCAGCGGCGAGCACTGGCACGGTGCCATGACCTACTCCAACTTCACCCGCCCGCTGTGGTCCTGGCTCGCAGGGGACGCGGGACACGTCAATTTCTTTGGAACCCCGCTGCCCGGCCCCAACCGGACCGCCGCGGAGGACTTCCTGGCCACGCACCTGGACCTCGCTTCCGCGTTCAGCTGGGACGTCCGTCAGCAGAACATGAACGCCCTGAACAGCCACGACACCGCGCGGGCGGCCACCGTGATGATCGACGGCGGCCAGCGGCTCGGCGCGCTGCTGATGTTCACCCTGCCGGGCGTTCCCGTGGTGTTCGCCGGCGACGAGTTCGGACTCAAAGGCGACAACGGGGAGTCCTCCCGGACGCCCATGCCCTGGGACGACCCCAGCCGCATCCTCACCGACCTGACGGCGGACTACGCAGCCCTCACCGCGCTGCGCCGGGACCAGCCCGCACTGACGGGCGGCGGCGTGCGCTGGCTGTACGCACGCGGGGACGTCCTGGCGTTCGTGCGTGAAACAGGGCAGAGCGCAGTGCTCGTGGTGGTGGCCCGGGCCGGGGCGGAGGCGGAACTGGCTCCCGGAACACTCTCAGGGGCCCAGCTCGCGGCCCTGTCCGGGCGGCCTGCCTACGCGGCGGGCGAGGTCATGGTGGAACTGCGGCGGGAGCCGCGCGGGGCGCCGGGCGGGGCGCCGGAGCCATCGCCGGACGCGTCTGCCGGGAAGATCAGGGCGGATGAGGCCGCCCGATCCGCCCTGATCCGCACCCGAGGTCCGGCCGCTGCCGCATGGGTGCTGCCCGGGACCCGGCTGCCGCTCCCGCAGTCTTAGACTGGGAACCGGATTCGACCGAACTGGAGACCGCATGCGCAGCATCATCGACGAGCTGACCACCGCCCTGGGCGCGGCGAAAATTGCCGTGGACGCGACCACCCTGGCCGCCTATGCCGTGGACCAGGCTCCCGTCCTGGATTATCAGCTCCCGCAGGCGGTGGTCCGCGCCGAATCGGTGGCCGACGTGCAGGCTACTGTGCGTGCCTGCGCCGACCTTGGCGTCGCGCTTGTGGCGCGCGGGGCCGGTACCGGGGTCTCCGGGGGCGCCCACGCGAGCGCGGGCTGCGTGGTGCTCACGCTCGAGGGGATGAACCGCATCCTGGACCTCAACCCGGACGACGAGACCGCCGTCGTGGAACCCGGCGTCATTAACGCCGACCTGAATGCGGCCGCCGCCGTGCACGGGCTCATGTATGCCCCGGATCCTGCAAGTTTCAAGATGTCCACCATCGGCGGCAACGTGGCCACCAACGCCGGCGGGCTGCGCTGCGCGAAGTACGGGGTGACCCGCGACTCTGTCCTGGCGCTCGACGTCGTCCTCGCGGACGGCTCCCTCATCCATACCGGCCACCAGACCTTCAAGGGCGTCGCCGGCTATGACCTCACCGGGCTGTTCGTCGGCTCGGAGGGGACCCTGGGGATCGTGGTCGGTGTCACCGTACGGCTGAAGTACCTGCCGCGCGACGTTCACACCATCGCCGCCTTCTACCCGGACTTCCGCAGCGCCGCGGCCGGGGTCCTAGCCGTGGGCAGGGCCCGCGTACAGCCGGCCATCATGGAACTGCTCGACGGCGGATCGCTCGCCCAACTCGATGACCTCCACGGCTCGGACCTGGCCGCTCGCGGGGCATCCCTGCTGCTGATCCAGACCGACGGCTTCGGCGCGGCGGCGGAAGCCGCGGCCATCCGCCCGGTCCTGGTGGCGGGAGGAGCGGTGGTGACCATGGAGGCCAACGCGGAGGCAGAGGAGCTTGTCGAACTGCGCCGCAACAGCCGAGGGACCGAGGTGGACGACGAATACCGGGTGGGCGAGGACGTGGCCGTGCCGCGATCGCGGCTGGTGGATTACGTCGCCGAACTTGAGTCCATGGCGGCGGAGCACCGGGTGCAGCTCAAAGTCGTGGCGCACGCCGGTGACGGCAACCTGCACCCCACCTTCTGGGTCGACCGGGTGGACAACTCCGTGGACCCCGATGCCATGGCCCGCCTGGGCGCCGCCCTGGACCGGTCGATTGCCGTGGCCCTGGCCATGGGCGGCACGATCACCGGCGAACACGGGATCGGGCAGTACAAGCTGCGCTGGCTTGGCCTGGAGCAGAAGGAACCCGTGCGGGAGCTGCAGCGCCGGATCAAGGAACTCTTCGATCCGGCCGGGATCCTGAACCCCGGCAAGGCGATTTAGCTGAAGGCGATTTAGCCCGGGCGTGCCACAACATGCCCGGCGCGCGGCTTAGTCGTCGGAGTCGGGGTATTCGTCTACTGATTCGTCGGCGCCGTAGCGTGATTCCTCGGTCTCCACCTCAAGGATCTTGAGCAACCCCGTGTCCGGGTTGAGCATGATCGCGGCCTCGTCCCGGCGGTGGCGGAGTTCGTTGTCGATGTAGGACTGGACGGCCTCCGCCAGGGGGATGTGCCGGTTCTCCTTCTCGGACATGTACCAGCGGTGCTCCAGGACCTCGTGCACCGCCTCGGCCGGCTCGAGCTTGCCGGAGAGGTCGCGGGGGATGGCCCGGACGATCGGTTCGAAGATCTGGCTGACCCACAGGTGCGCGCTGTATTCCTCGTCCATGCCCGGGTTGTTGTCCGCCCGGAACGAGTCCATGTCGTTCAGGAGCCGGCGGGCCTGGTTTTCCTGGGCGTCCAGGCCGGTCAGGCGCAGCAGCCGGCGCTGGTGATGCCCGGCGTCGACGACCTTCGGCTGGAGCTGGATGGTCGAGCCGTTCTGCGTGGTCTTGATCGCGTATTCCTCGACGTCGAACCCCAGCTCGTTGAGCCGCCGGATCCGGGCTGCCACGCGCCAGCGTTCCCCGATCTCAAACGATTCCTTTGCCGTCAGCTCGGTCCACAACCGCCGGTAGCTGTCCATGATCAGCTCGCTGGTGGCCACGGGGTCCACCTTCTCCTCGATCAGGCCGCCGTCGAGGAGGTCCATGAGTTCCCCGGCGATGTTGACGCGGGCGATTTCGAGGTCGTACTCGCGCTGGCCGGTGGACAAATCCGGGTACAGTTCGCCGGTCTCGGCATCGACCAGGTAGGCGGCGAACGCGCCGGCGTCGCGGCGGAACAAGGTGTTGGAGAGCGACACGTCGCCCCAGTAGAAGCCGATCAGGTGCAGCCGGACCAGCAGCAGGGCCTGGGCATCGATGAGCCGGGTCAGGGTGTCCTTGCGCAGCATCTGGGAGAAGAGCGCACGGTAGGGCATGGAGAACTTCAGGTGCCGGGTGACCAGCACCGGGTTCAGCGGCCGGCCCTCCGGGGTGGTGCGTCCGGTGATGACCGCCACCGGCTCCACGCCGGGAACGTCCAGCCGGGCGAGCTTGCGCAGCATGTGGTATTCGTGGCGGGCCACGTGTTCCGAGGTTTCCTTGATGGCGATCACGGAGCCGCCGAGGTGGGCGAAGCGCACGATGTGCCGTGAGATGCCGCGGGGGAGGGCTGCCAGATATTCGGCCGGCCAGTCCTCGAGGGCAATGTGCCAGGGCAGGTCCAGCAGCTCGGGCTCGGTGGCGGCGGCCGTGATGCTCAGCGAGCTGGACACCATCGCGGCCTTTTGGTCATTGGCGCTGGCGGCCTCGAACCGGGGCAGTTTCCCGATCTGACCGTAGTCGGTGGGCTCGTCGTGCCACTGGGCACTGTTTTCCTCGGTCATGGGGTTTCCTCGGTCATGAATCAATTCTTCCGTATTTGGCGGGCCGCACCTAAAGCAGGGTTGTTAACGCCCGACGGCGGCCCTCCACTGGGGAGGACCGCCGTCTGCTGAGCCGGTGGGTGGGCCCACGCCGGCAGGGTTCCCCGACCGACGCGAAGCGAGGTTAGGGAGCCGGTGGATGGGCCCACGCCGGCAGGGTTCCCCGACCGACGCGAAGCGAGGTTAGGGAGCCGGTGGGGACTAGTCGCCGAGGCGCAGGCCGGTCTTGGTGTCGAACAGGTGTACGTGGCCCGACTGGGGGCGGACCCAGATGGACTCACCCTTCATCGGGGGGCGGCGGCCGTCGACGCGGGCCACGATGTCGTGGCTCTGGCCGTCGAGCGTGGTGTGGCCGTAGACGTAAGCGTCGGCGCCGAGTTCTTCGACGACGTCGACCTCGACCTGGAGACCTTCACCCTGGGCAACAGTCTCAAGGTCTTCCGGGCGGGAACCGAGGGTCACGGTCTGGCCGTGGGCTTCCTCGAGGACGTCGCGCGGTACCGGGTAAACGGTTCCGCCGAACTGCACGCCGCCGTCGACAACGGGGAGTTCGAGCAGGTTCATGGCGGGGGAGCCGATGAAGCCGGCCACGAAGACGTTCTTGGGCTTGTCGTACAGGTTGCGCGGGGTGTCGACCTGCATCAGCAGGCCGTCCTTCAGCACGGCGACGCGGTCACCCATGGTCATGGCCTCGACCTGGTCGTGGGTCACGTAGACCGTGGTGACGCCGAGGCGGCGGGTCAGGGACGCGATCTGGGTGCGGGTCTGCACGCGCAGCTTGGCATCAAGGTTGGACAGCGGCTCATCCATGAGGAAGACCTGCGGGTTACGCACAATGGCGCGGCCCATGGCAACGCGCTGACGCTGGCCGCCGGAGAGGGCCTTCGGCTTGCGGTCCAGGTACGGTTCGAGGTCGAGCAGCTTGGCGGCCTCACGGACGCGCTCGGCGCGCTCTTCCTTGCTGACGCCGGCGATCTTCAGTGCGAAGCCCATGTTGTCCGCCACAGTCATGTGCGGGTACAGGGCATAGTTCTGGAACACCATGGCGATGTCGCGATCCTTCGGCGGGACGTCCGTGACGTCGCGGTCGCCGATGAGGATGCGGCCGGAGTTGACGTCCTCGAGACCTGCAAGCATGCGCAGGGAGGTCGACTTTCCGCAGCCGGAGGGTCCAACGAGGACCAGGAATTCGCCATCGGCGATATCAATGTTGAGCTTGTCAACAGCGGGCTTCTCGGTGCCCGGGTACAGACGTGTTGCGTTATCAAAAGTAACTGTAGCCACAGTTATCAATCCCTTCACCGGCAGGTACGTGCCGGACGATCCGTAGTGAATGGTCGTTTTATGCAGTTGTTAATTCAATTGTGGGATTTCATACGCATACTCCTCGGCCGAAGCCGAGGAGTACCCAGTGACGCCGCACGGTAGTTGTGCGCCACATCACAAACAGAGTATGTCAGATATATGCCAAATGGGTTAAAAAGTTACGGATGTCACACGTGGGCTCAGACACATGGCGCCAGAAGTGGGTATGTATGCTGTGCGCATGACGGCACTGCAGATCTATGTCAGTTTCCCCGGCACGGCGCGTGAAGCACTTGGCTTCTACGCCGACGTCTTCGGCGGAGAGCTTGCCTTGTTCACCTACGAGGAGTTCAACCGCAGCGATGGCCCGCCGGATGCCATTGCCCACGGACAGCTGAACGGCGCAGTCGCTTTGGCGGGGTCGGATGCGGCCCCGGGGGAGAAAAGCGTCCGGTTCGAAGGCCTCATGCTCTCGCTGCTGGGGACCGCCGAACCGGCAGTTCTCCACGAGTGGTTCGACAGGCTCGCCGTTGACGGCCGGGTGATCGACCCCCTTGCCCCGAAGCCCTGGGGCGCAACAGATGGCCAGGTCCTCGACCGTCACGGACTGCACTGGTTGATCGGCTACGAACCTGAGTCGTGACCGACGCCCGGTTGACCGCTCCGTAGGCCCGGGTTAGCTCCCGGAGTCGAGGGCCTTCTTCCGCTCCCGCAGGAGGGCCTCCAGCAGTTCGCAGATGTGCACCGGCGCCTCCACCCGGAACTCGGCCTGGGTGAAATCGAGCCCCACCTTTACCCCGAGATCGCCCGGGACGAGGCTGGCCAGGGCGTCCTCGTCGGTGGTGTCGTCTCCGGCGAAAGCCACAGCCGTGGCTCCGGCAGCCTGCCGCAGGAAGGCAATGCCCTCGCCCTTTGAGGCGTTCACGACAGAGGTCTCCAGGACGCGGTTGCCCGACTTGAGGAAGACGCCGCTGCGGTCCTGCAGGACCGCCCGCGCCGCGGCGACGGCGTCCTCGGCGACGTCGTCCGCCGCGAGCCGCGTGTGCAGGACGACGCCGGCCGGCTTGTCTTCCAAAAGGGTCCCCGGGGCCTGTTCCACGATTCCCTCAAGCTCTTGGCGGACTTCGGCCAGGAGTTCGCGTTGGGCGTCGTCGAGCATGAGCTCCGAGGAGCCGGGCCCCATCCAGACCTCTGCGCCGTGGCTGCCGATCAGCAGCGTCTCCTCCGGCGGGGAGGCTACGGCCCGCAGGCTGTCCAGCGCCCGGCCGGAGATGAGCGCCGTCGTCGTCCGGGGAAGTTCCGCCAGCGCCGCGAAGGCGGCGGCGGAGCGCGGGAGCGCACGGGCGTCGGCCGCATGGTCCACGAGCGGTGACATGGTGCCGTCGAAGTCCATCGCCACGAGCAGGTGCCCGGTGCCGGCGACGCGGCGCACGGCTGCCAGCAGCTCAGGGGAGAGCGAGAGTGGGGCCGGGTTTGGAGTGTTGGTCTCTGAGTCGTGGGTTCCGGCGGCGTCAGGAGTCATCGCGTACAACCTTTTCGGCGAGGGCTTTCAGGAAGTCGGAGGACCAGAGGTCGACGTCGTGGTCCAGAATCTGCTTGCGCATGGCCCGCATGCGGCGTGATGCCTCGGCCGGCTGCATGTTGACTGCCCTCATGATCGTGTCCTTGAGGCCGTCAATGTCGTGCGGGTTCATCAGCAGGGCCTGCTTGAGCTGGTCGGCGGCGCCGGCGAACTCACTCAGTACCAGCGCTCCGTCGTTGTTTGTCCGGGCCGTGACGTATTCCTTGGCGACGAGGTTCATGCCGTCGCGCAGGGCGGTGACCAGCATGACGTCCGCGGCCAGGTACAGGGACACCATCTCTTCGATGGGGTAGCTGTGGTGCAGGTAGCGGACGGCCGTGCTCTCCATGGTGTCGAAGGTGCCGTTGATGTGGCCCACTGTGCCCTCGACCTCCTCGCGGAGCAGGCGGTACTGCTCCACACGCTCACGGCTGGGGCTGGCCACCTGGATCAGGGTCGCGTCCTCGACGGTGACCTTGGCGTCCTGCAGCAGTTCCTCGTACGCCTTGAGCCGGTGCCGGATGCCCTTGGTGTAGTCGAGCCGGTCGACGCCGAGCAGGATGGTCTTGGGGTTGCCGAGGTCCCGGCGGATCTGCTGCGCCCGCTCGATTACCTCCGGCTTCTTCGCCAGCTCGCTGATCTGCTTGACGTCAATGGAGATCGGGAACGCCTGGGCCCTCGCGATGTGGGTGGTCTCGCCGTCGGCGCCCCTGACATGGACCTGCTGCTGCTTGACGCTCGCGCCAAGGAAGCGCCGTGCGGAGCGCATGAAGTTTCCGGCATCGCTGCTGCGCTGGAAGCCCACCAGGTCCGCGCCCAGCAGGCCGTCGATGATCGCACGGCGCCACGGGAGCTGGGCAAAGATCTCCGGCGGCGGGAAGGGGATGTGGTTGAAGAACCCGATCTTCAGATCCGGCCGGGCCTCCCGGAGCAGCTTGGGAACCAGTTGGAGCTGGTAGTCCTGCACCCAGACGGTGGCACCCTCGGCCGCATGGCGGATGACGGCGTCGGCGAACCTCCGGTTGACCTTCCGGTACGAATCCCACCACGTGCGGTGGAACTCCGGCGGGGCGATCACGTCGTGGTAAAGCGGCCACAACGTGGCGTTCGAAAAGCCCTCGTAGAAAAGCTCGATGTCCTCGGTGCTCAGCTGGACGGGGATCAGGTCGATGCCGCCGTGGCTGAAAGGCTTGACCGTCTCATCGGGGGCCCCGTGCCAGCCCACCCACGCGCCGTCGGTCTTGGTCATCATCGGGGCCAGGGCTGTCACGAGTCCGCCGGGGGAGCGGCGCCAGCCATCCTCGCAGCCGGCCTCGTCGGCAGAACAGCGGTCGACGGGCAGCCGGTTGGACACCACCATGAAGTCGAACTGATCCCCTGCCGCGGCACCCGTGGCGGCGCCGTCTGTGGCGGTCTGCGCCGCGTCAGTGGTGCTCTGTGTGCCGTGGCCGGCGCTGTCCGTTGCTTTCATTGGTGCCCCCTGGGGTCCGCTCGTGGCTCTTCATCAACCCTAGCCGCCCGGAATCTTCCGGGCTATTCGTCCGTTGGGCAGGCGGAAGGGAAACTTGAAAGCGCAAGTTCTCGGGTTTCTCCCCTAAAATGATGACGTTGCCACTGAGTGGACCGTCCCTGGCCGAACGACCCGAGGAACCAATGAGCCCCGCAAACGAACCCCGACTGTCTAAGGCAGAGCGCACTGCCGCGGCGCGCGAGAAAGCCCGCGAGATCCGCGATGCGCAGCTGAAGAAGGAGAAGCGCAACAAGCTGCTGATCGGCTGGGGCATCGTTGCCGCCGTCGTCGCCATCATCGTGATCGTCGCGCTGGTTGTCACCTCCAACATCAAGAACAACGCCCCGGTTGCAGACGAGGGACCCACGCCGGCCAATGGCAACATCCACGGCGGTGTCACCCTGCTGGCGAACACCGAGGTGGCGAAGACCGATCCCGCAACCGTGAAGCTGTCCGACCTCCCGTCCGCTCCGGCCACGCCGCCGTCTCCGGTCACGGCCCCGGGCGCCGAGGCTGAGGCCGGCAAGCCGGTCAAGGTGGTCCTCTACATCGACTTCATCTGCCCCGTCTGCAAGAACTTCGAGGCGCAGTACAACGAGACGCTCACCAAGCTGCGCAACGAGGGCAAAATCACCGTGGAGTACCGCCCGCTCGGATTCCTTGACAGCCGGTCCACCACGAACTACTCCTCGCGCGCGGCCAACGCCGCAGCCTGCGTGGTCAACGAATCCCCGGAAAAGTACTCGGACTTCGTCGACCTGCTGTTCGCCAAGCAGCCGGCCGAAGGCAGCGCCGGACTCTCCGACGACGAGCTGAAGAAGCTGGCCACCGACGCCGGGGCCAAGAGCATCGAGACGTGCGTGGATGGCAAGACCTACCGCCCGTGGGTGAAGCACACCACCCAGGAGGCCACGGTAATCGGCATCACCGGCACGCCCACCGTGTTCGTCGAAGGCAAGCAGTGGGGCGTCGGCGACAGCGCCCAGACCCCCTTCGACCAGTACCTGCAGGCCGCGGTCGACGCCAAGAAGTAACCGCACAACGGCACATGCCGTTGAAGGCCACAAGTTGAAGGCCACAAGTTGATGGCCCGGCCCCGGATCGTTCCGGGGCCGGGCCATTGCTTTTAGTCTTCGCTTCAGGCCTTCGCTGTGGCCTTCGCTGTGGCCTTCGCTGGGCGGGAGGCGCGTTGCGCGTTTTTCTCTGGGTTTTTCTCACCGGGCGTCGGTGGGCTAATCTTGTCTAGCGTCCTGGCATCCGCGCCATTTTGTGGCCCGGAGTTGTGTCGGGAAGCAGGAATGCCTCCTTAGCTCAGTTGGCCAGAGCACCGCTCTTGTAAAGCGGGGGTCGTCGGTTCGAATCCGACAGGGGGCCCCACGAACCCCTCCGCTCCGGCGAATTTGGCCGGGACGGAGGGGTTTTCTTATGTCCTAAAACAGGCGACTAGCCGGGCGACGCATTTCCAGTCAACGTTTCCAGCCCGGTGGCGGAGGGTTCCGTCGACGAAGCGGCGACGGTACCGGGTAACTCGTCAAAACAATTGAAGCTGTAGAGATGGATGCCGTCGACGACAGGCTGGGCGGTCAGCTCGTTGATGAGAGTGCCGGGCGAGTAGCGTTCGCCGCTCAGGAGGCGGCGGGCGAGCGGTCGTTTCCGGCTAAGGAACCGCAGGGACGTTCCGACGCCGATCTTCGTTGCCAGTGCAATCAGCCTGGTTCTTGGGACGGCCCCGGCAACCCCGGCCAGGACCGGAAGCATGACTCCCTCGCGACGCAGCATCGCCGTGTAGCTATGGATACTGTCTGCCGAGAAGCACATCTGCGTGAAGACGTTGGAGGCAAGTTCCTGCTTGGCCAACAATGATTCGAGCAGCTGCAGCGGGCCGATGCCGGGATGACCCTCCGGATACCCGGCGACCCCAACGGCCATCTGGCCGCCGCTGATTTCGGCGATCTCGCGCAGCAGCTCGCCGCCATCGGCGAAGGGACCCGCGGGCTGCGGGGCGTCACCGCCAACCGCGAACACTTCCGGGATGCCGTACCCAGCACATTCCCGGATGATGCCGGCCAGCTGGGTGCGATCCGCCAGGCTGTGGGCCGCGATGTGCGGGACCACGGTGTAGCCGAGCAGACTGAGCTGGGCGGCCGTGCGCATGGTCCGCCCGGTTCCGTGGTGAGGCAGACACGTGATGGTGAGCGTCGTGGTCAGCGGTACTGCCGTCGTGGAGTGCTGACCTCAGCCGACGGCAGGCGCCGCGGATTGTCGTGGAGGTCCATGGCTTCATGGATCTGCAGGGCAAACCACAGTTGCGCCAGAGTGGAGGTTTCGGTCATATCGAGGCCCGTCAGCTCGCTGATCTTTCGGATGCGATAGATGATGGTCTGCCGATGCGCGAACAGGGCGGCTGCCGTTTTCTGCCAGGACCGTTGCGTGTCGAGGAACGTCTTGAGCGTGACGATGAGGTCCCCGTTTTCCCGCTGTTCGTACTCGAAAATGGGTCCGAGGAGCCGCTGTACCAGGGCGTGGCCTTCCTCAAAGCTGGTGAGCCCGAGCCACGAGGGTCCCTCGGCATAGCGGACCAACCGCTCGCCGGTGCTTGACGCCGTCCCAAGTGCCCACATCGATTCCTGAAGAGCTCTCTGCACACCAGCGGCCGCGGAAGGCCGGCTGATCCCGATCCTGACGTCCAAGGGGACCGTGTGTCGCAGCAGATCATCGGTGCAGTCTGCTGCGACAGCCAAATGGATTGTGTCGAATCTGCGCTGGCACGCCGTCGGGTAGCCGTGTCGCCAGAGATCAACGTGGATCCCTGCCAGGCGCTCACCGTCGTCGCTGGACATAGAGATGATGAGGAATTCCCGTGACGAAATCCCGAACTCAGGCAGTCGGCTTTCAATGTCGGCTATGCCCAGGCGCCCGTCAAAGGCCTGCAAAAGGAACTCCGCACCCAGCCGGCGCTGGTTCTCGAGAGACAGCACCGTCCGCGACAGCTCGAGTCCCAGGACTGTGGCCGCATGGAGCAGCACTACCGCGTCCGGGAGCGGTTCGGATTTCGGCAGCACCACCAGAAGCGCGTTGGCGTGAGTCGGAATATCCATCATCAGAAGGTGGCCTTCCCCCAACCGATGCCACTGGAACTTCTTGCTGGCCACCGGTGACTTGCTGGTCAGCGGTTCAAGTTGCTGCTTGAGGCCCGGTGGCAGCGGCTGGCCTCCGGGATGCCAGGCGTGCAGGCACCGTCGATCAATGACGAAGAGGCTGGCATCGAGTTCGGCTTCGATACCCAGGATCAGTCCCAGCCAGTTGCCCTCAGATGGCCCCGCCAGCCGAAGCAGGTCATAAATACGGGCCGTCTGGCGCAGCCTGCGGGACTCTTCGAGCAACGAAGACTCAGCGACCGAACGTGCGATGGCGATGAACGGAAGCGGGTAGGGGATGCTGATGAGCGGCAACGGCAAGCGGTCACAGGCATCGAGGAACTCGAGACAGAGTTCAGGGGCATGCATCTGCTCGCCGATCGCCAGTGCACTGGCACCTGCGTTCACCAGTGCCTCGGCAAGCTCAACCTGCCCCTCGGGATCGGCCGGAATGGAGAGCCCGTTAGTCATCATGAGCTCGCCGCCGGTGACCCATTCCCACAGGCGCGGCAGGTCGGAGGTGTGGGCCCAGGTGACCCGGTTGCCCAGACCGGCGGAACCCGCCAGAAGGCTCAGTCCCAGCTGGGGTTCGGCAAGCAGTTCGGCCACGGTGATCGCCATGCGCGGTTCCTGTTCATGAGTCCGGAGGCCGTCCCCAAGCCGCTTATACATATGTATAAGCCTCTCGGCTCTTTGTAGTCAATCGGCGGATGTACCGCGTGACGCCGATCACTAATAGTTAAGGCATAGACCTCGACCGGCGCAGGAAGAAATTGCCAGGCCGACTGAAACCACAGCAACCGGAGGACCCCAGTCATGACCACGCACAAGCCAATCGGCCCCGTCGACGCAACAAAAGTTCCCCGCTATGCGGGCCTGGGCACTTTTGCCCGGCTTCCTCAGATTGACCGGGTTCCGGACTACGACATTGCGATCGTCGGTGTCCCGTTCGACGGCGGTACCTCCTACCGCCCCGGCGCCCGCTTCGGTCCGGCCGCTGTCCGTGAAGCGTCGCGGCTCCTGCGCCCCGGCTACCACCCTGAGCTCGACGTTGAGCCGGTGTACGAAGCCCAGGTTGTGGACGCCGGCGACATCGCCTGTACCCCCTACGACATCGCCCGCGCAGTCCGCGAGATCGAGGAACAGGCCCTCCCGCTCCTTGGCGACGCCGGCTCCGGCAAGAGGCTCATCTCCATCGGCGGCGACCACACGATCGCGCTCCCGATGCTGCGGGCCTTGAACAAGGTCCACGGCCCCGTCGCCCTGCTCCACTTCGACGCACACCTGGATACCTGGGACACCTATTTCGACCAGCCGGTCACGCACGGAACCATCTTCCGTCGGGCCTTCGAGGAAGGCCTTCTGGTCGAGGACAAGTCGATGCACGTCGGCATCCGCGGCCCGGTTTATGACCGCAACGATTTCCTTCGCGACCACGAGTTCGGCTTTCAGATCATCCGCTGCTCGGACCTGGACGTCATCGGGGTTCCGGCCGCGATCCAGCGCGTCAAGGACCGGCTGGGCGACACCCCGGTCTATGTCTCCATCGACATCGACGTCCTGGACCCGGCCTACGCCCCGGGCACCGGCACTCCGGAAATGGGCGGGCTCCACTCCCGCGAACTGCTGGCGCTGCTCCGCGGATTGAACGGCATCAACATCGTGGGCGCCGACGTCGTCGAGGTCGCTCCGGCCTACGACCATGCAGACATCACCACAGTCGCCGCGGCGACGCTGGTCTTCGACCTCCTCGCCCTGATGGTGAACCGCAGCAAGGCCACCGCCAACGTCACTGAGGAGCTGCAAGCGGCCACCGTCTGACCACAACTGCTGGGCTCTCGCGCCTGATTTATACATATGTATGAACAGGTCTACGGCAACTATTCAATCGCCGGATTACCACTGTGACAAAAGTCACGAATGATTGATACATCAGATCCCGTGCTCGACGAAGCGCCGGGACAGAACAAAGAGGTTCCCATGAACTCCCGGAACGCATCATGAACGCTCGACCCACTCACGCCGTCACAGCCGAAGTACCCCGGCTCGAGGACAAGACCATTCAACCCATCCCGGCCCACGAACGCCATGGCAAGGCCCGGGACCTCTTCACCATCTGGTTCGGTTCCAACATCATGATCATGACCATCGTGACCGGGGGACTCGCGACGACGGTGTTCGGGCTCAGCTTTGTGCCGGCAATCGTCGGAATCATCATTGGGAACGTTGTCGGTGGCATCTTCATGGCACTGCATTCGGCCCAGGGCCCGCAGCTGGGCGTGGCGCAGATGATTCAGACCCGCGGCCAGTTCGGTTCGTACGGGGCACTGCTGATCGTGGTCATCGTGGTGGTCATGTACATCGGGTTCTTTGCGGCGAACCTCGTCTTTGGCGGCCAAGCGCTGGCCGCAGTCACCCCGGGCATCAGCGTCGATGCAGGCATCATTGTCATTGGCGTCGTGAGCGTCGTGGCCACCATCTTCGGCTACCGGCTCATCCACGCCTATGCACGCATCTTGAGCATCGTGGCCGGTCTGGCGCTGGTGCTGGCCTTCGTCTGGATCCTGGCCGTCCACGGATTGCCGGCCAGCTTCCTGGACCAGGGAAACTTCAACTGGGTCGGCTTCATGGCCACTATCTCCGTCTCCGCCCTCTGGCAGCTCGCCTACGCTCCCTACGTCTCGGACTACTCCCGCTACATGCCTCAGGGCACCGGCTCGGCCCCGGCGTTCTGGGCGTCCTATTCAGGCTGCGTCTTGGGAACACTCTTCCCGATGGTCCTGGGTGCCCTGGTGGGAACGCTCGCACTGGCGCTGATCAACGATGGCAGCAGCGTCGAAATAGTAGGGAGCCTGGGAGCCCTGCTCGGGCCATGGACCATGGTGATCATCGGAATCTTCTGCCTTGGCGTTGCGGCGTCGAACGCCATGAACCTCTACTGCGGGGTCCTGTGCACCCTCACCATTGGGCAGACGTTCAGGCCGGCCTGGTTGCCCCACGCCAAGACCCGGACCATTGCGTCAATCCTCCTCTTCACCCTAGCCCTGATGATCGCGCTGTTCGCCCGTGACAATTTCATCTTCTTCTACACGAACTTCCTCTCCTTCCTGATGTACGTCCTGGTTCCCTGGACGGCCATCAACCTGGTCGATTACTACCTCCTGCGGCACGGCGACTACCGGGTTGAAGACTTCTTCAAGCGCGACGGCGGAGTGTACGGAAGGTTCAACTGGGTGGCGATCGGAGCCTATGTTGCCGGCGCACTGATCCAGGTTCCGTTCTCGGCGACAGCGATGTTCACGGGCCCCGCTGCCGCAGCGATGAACGGCGTGGACCTCTCCTGGATTGTCGGCCTGGTGGTTGTTGCACCCCTGTACTACTTCGCGGCACGCATGTTCCGGAAAACGCCGGAAGCCGCCCCCTTTCAGTCGCCCGCATTCGCAGGTGACCTGATTGAGGCGCCGCGGGCGTAACGCCCGCTCCGGCACACCGCGCACCCCGGGCACAGACCGCCCACCCCCACACCAAACTCCCGGCGCCGCGATCGGCGCAGAAAACAAAGGCGAAATATCATGACACTCACTGACACCGAGCAGTTCACAGTCCGACGTTCCTCCGAGGAGCAAAGCTGCGCCAGCTTCCTGCCTCCGGCGGGGCACTTCATCGGCGGAGCGTTTGTTTCCGGTTCCGCGACCCGGCTGATCGACGTCGTCGACCCCACCACGGAACAGGTCATCGCATCGGTTCCTGCCGGCACGGCCGCGGATGTGGACGCTGCGGTTGAAGCAGCCGTGGCGGCCCAGAAGTCCTGGGGCACCACGACACCGAAGGAACGCTCCGAGGTGCTCTCCCTGATCGCCAACATCATTGAAGCCAACCGTGAAGCCTTCGAAATCATCGAGTCCGCCAACACCGGCAAACCGCGAACCGTCGCGGAGGACGATGTCTCCAGCACCATCGACACCTTCCGGTTCATGGCCGGGGCTTCCCGCACACTGACCTCCATGGCAGGCGGCGACTACGCCACCGGACACACCTCGGTCATCCTCAGGGAACCCGTCGGCGTCGTCGGCGTCATCACCCCTTGGAACTACCCGCTGCTGATGGCTGCCTGGAAGATCGCGCCCATCCTCGCCGCCGGAAACAGCATCGTCCTCAAACCCTCGGAACAGACGCCGCTCTCGACGCTGAAGCTGGCAGAACTTGTCGCCGGACGCATCCCCGACGGCATCCTCAACGTCGTGACGGGAAAGGGCCGAACCGTTGGGCAGCGACTCTCCGAACACCCTGATGTCGCCCTCGTTGCGTTGACGGGAAGCGTCGTCAGCGGACAGGCAGTGGCGGAGACCGCGGCCAGGTCCGTCAAGCGCGTCCATCTGGAACTCGGCGGCAAGGCCCCGGTTGTTGTCTTCCCCGACGCCGACCTCCGCGCGGCCGCCGCCGGCGTGCGAAACGCCGGCTTCTGGAATGCCGGCCAGGACTGCGGCGCCGCCTGCCGTGTGCTCGTGCACGAGTCCGTGGCCGAGGAGTTCACCGAACACCTGGTACGCGAAGTCAGCACGCTCGTCGTCGGCGCTCCGGGCGCAGGGGAAGACGTGGAAATCGGTCCCATGATTTCGCGCCCGCACTTCGAACGCGTGAAGGAAGCGCTTGCCGAGGCAAAGGCTGCGGGCCTTCAGGTGGCCATCGGCGGCTCGGAGTTGGAAGGCCCCGGCTACTTCATTGAACCCACCGTAATCAGCAACGTCCCGGCCGGGGCGCATATTGCTACCCACGAAATCTTTGGCCCAGTGGTCACCGTCGAGTCCTTCAGCTCCACTGAAGAGGCCATCACCCGGGCCAACGAGAGTCCCTACGGGCTTTCCGCCTCGGTATGGACCCGGGATTCGAGCCTCTCGCTCCGCATTCCGAAGCAGCTCGATTTCGGCACCGTCTGGGTCAATTCACACCTGGTGTTGGCCTGCGAGGTTCCGTGGGGCGGATTCAAGGGATCCGGCTACGGCCGCGACCTCTCGCTGTATGCCTTGGACGATTACTCCCGGACCAAGCACGTCATGATCAACCACGGCGCATGAGCGTTTAGACCAGCATCGGAGCCCAGCAATGACCACCACGAATCATCCCCACTCCGCGTCGTCGGCGCGCGCCGCAACCCCGTCCGCTCCGTTCGGGACAGACGTAACCTGGACCAACTGGGGCGGCAACCAGAGCGCCACGCCGGCCTTCACCGTCCGGCCGCGGAACGAACAGGAGGCGCTCGACGCCGTCCGGTTCGCCATCCGCGAAGGCCTCCCCGTACGTGCAGTCGGCTCAGGGCATTCGTCCTCACCGCTTGTCCAGACGGGCGGAGTCCTGATGGACATGTCCGCACTCTCGGCCATCACCGGAACCGACCTCATGGGGCGCCGTGCGAGGGCCCTGGCCGGCACCACCATCAACGCCTTTGGCGATCCGCTGTGGGAGCAGGGGCTGGCACTGGGCAACCAGGGCGACATCGACAAGCAGCAGATCGCCGGGGCACTCGCGACCAGCACCCACGGCTCCGGAAAGAACCTGGGCAGCTTCTCATCGGCACTGCGCTGGGTCCGGCTGATCAACGGTTACGGCGAAATCGTCGAAATCGGCGAAGGGCAACTCCGCGAACTCAGGGCCGCCCAGGTCGCCTTGGGGACGCTCGGAATCTTCCTGGAGGTCGAACTGGCGGTCGAGGACCGCTATTACCTGCAGGAGGAGATTACCTATCCCGCGTGGGCGGAGACCGCGGCAACCTGGCAGGCCGACATCGACGGGAACCGGCACTACTCGTTCCTCTGGTGCCCGGACAACGATTCCTGTGAGCTCCTGGACCTGCCCGGTTCGCCGGGCCAGAGCATGGCAAACCGCAGCTACACCAAGCGGTACAACGTCGCCCAGGTCCAGGACGAGCGTGAAATTTCCCGCACGGACGGTGCCCGGCTGGACCGGTCGTACCGCATCTACCCGGGCGGATTCACCACACCGTTCCATGAACTGGAGTACTTCGTTCCCAGCGAACACGGCCTGGCGGCCGTCCAGGCTGTCCAGGAGCTGATCCGCACCAAGCATTCCGACCAGAAGTACCCCGTTGAGGTCCGCTGGGTGAAAGCCGACGAAGGCTACATGTCCCAGTTCCAAGGACGCGACACCACCGTTATCACCCTGACCACCGAACCCGGGACCGACTACTGGCCCTTCTTCCGGGATGCGGATGCGGTGCTGCAGGAATTCGAGCCCCGCGCGCACTGGGGAAAGATCCATTTCATGACGAGGAGCCGGTTGGAGCGTCTCTACCCGGAGCTTGACACCTTCATCCAGATACGCCGGGAGTTCGACCCCCGCGGCATGTTCCTTAACGACCACACTCGTGCGCTCGTTGGCTAAATCAGCCATCTGGGTTAAACCGGCAAATCCGGCGTATGCCCCCGAATCGTGACCGGGGGCATGCTGCCCGCCTTTCCACATCCAACGGGGAAGAGGAGACATGAGCCATTTTCAGGACAAGGCCTACCTTGTCACCGGAGCCAGCTCCGGCATCGGTCTCGCGACCACCCGGGCCCTTCTGGCGCAAGGGGCAAAGGTTGCAGCGGTCGGTCTCCCGGACCGTCTGCTTGAAGACGCAAAAAGCCAAGTCTCGGGCGCTGTGATCTTCATCGAAGCCGACGTATCTGAGTCCCAACAGGTCGATGGCGCCTTCGCCCGGGCGGAAGCAGAACTCGGGCCCCTCAGCGGGGCCTTCAACGCCGCAGGAATCTCCAGTGTTGCGCCCATCGCCGAAACATCCGACGAGCTGTGGCAGAGACTGATCCGGGTGAACTTGACCGGCACTTTCCACTTCGCCCGGGCAGCGGCGCGGACGCTCTCGGCCAACGGCGGTGGATCGCTGGTCTGCACTGCCAGCGAGCTGTCACTCGTCGGCCAGGCAGGCTACACCGCATACACCGCGACCAAGGGCGGCGTGCTGTCGATGATGCGGTCACTGGCCGCCGAACTCGCACCGGCCGGCGTCCGGGTCAACGCACTGTCGCCGGGCACGACAGATACCCCGATGCTTGCGGCCGAGTTCGCGAACGAAGAAGAACGCGCCCGGGACGAAGTGTCCGTGCCGCTTGGCCGGTTCGCCCTGCCGGAGGAGATTGCAGCCGCGGCGCTGTGGCTGTTGGGTCCTGAATCCTCGTATGTCACGGGAACAAACCTTGTTGTCGATGGTGGTCGGACCACGACGTTCCCACTCGGACATTGAATCCCACATCCAACGCACCTAGTGAAAGGCAACATCACATGAGCTCTGTTCTGGTCACAGGTGGTGCCGGATTCACCGGACGCCACATCGTCAACGAACTCGCCGACGCCGGCCATCAAACAGTCAGCTACAACCGGGACTTCATCGAGGCGCCACGCCCCGACGTCGTTTCCGTCCAGGGCGAACTGTTCGATATCCCCCGTCTCCTCGAAGTATTCAAGGAGCACGACGTCGACACCATCGTCCATACCGCCGCCATATCCCACCCGACCTATTCCCTGAGCTTTCCCCTGGCTACGTTTGCTGCCAACGTCGAGGGAACGGTGGCGGTTTTCGAGGCGGCACGACTCCACGGCGTCAAACGGATCATCAACTTCTCTTCCGAGTGCGTGTACGGAAAGACCTCAGCACCGGTGGTTCTCGAATCGGAGCCAGTAAATCCGACGACGCCTTACGCCGTGACGAAGGTTACCGGGGAATGGCTCGGACGGGTCTACGGCGACAGGTATGGAATCGACGTCATCTCCCTGCGCATCGGCCAGGTTTACGGACCCGGAAACCGCATGGATGAAGTCATGCGGGACATTATGCGCGGCGTAGTCCGCGACGGTTCATTCTCACAGGACCACGGGGCCGACCACCGCTACAACCTTGTCTACGTCCGCGACGTCGCTCTTGCCGTCCTGGCGGCAGTCCAGGCACCAGAAACGGCCCGGGCCAGGCCCCTGGCCTACAACATCTCCGGCAGCGAGTACTGGACACTCAGCGACGTCGTCAAAGAAGTTCGAATCGCATTCCCGGACGCCTCCGTGGAGATCGGGCCCGGGACGGATCCAACCTTGGATCTGCAGGGCCACTTCAGCATCGCTTCCGCAGCCGCGGATCTCGGCTACGAATCGGTCTGGCCGCTGCATCGGGCCCTCGGCGACTATGCCGACTGGCTCTCCACCCATGACTTCTGACCCCTTTCTTCTGACTCATTTCTTCCAACCCATTTCTTCGAAGAGGGACGAACATGACATTCGATAAAAGCGGCTGGAGGCAGGGGGCGGCCTGCGTTGCCGCATTGACCTTCGACGTCGACGCCGAGTCCCCCGTCCTGGCCGCCGGCCGGCGCTACGCCGACAATGCGATGGCGATGACCCACCAGGCGTTCGGACCCAAGGTGGGTGTTCCCCGGATTCTCCAGATGTTGAAGGATGTGCAGCAGCCGGCGACATTCTTCATTCCAGGAGTAACCGCGGAGCGGTATCCCCGCATGGTGGAACAGGTCCTGGAATCGGGTCATGAGATCGCGCACCACTCACACACTCACCGCACCGCGGTGAACATGAGTTTCGACGACGAACGCGCCGACTTCGATCTGGCGCTAGCTGCACTCGGGCGTTTCGGCATTTCTCCAAAGGGGCATCGCGCCGCACTGTGGGAGCCCTCGTGGCAGACACCGTCGTTGGTGGCTGAATACGGGCTGAAATACGATTCCAGCCTGATGGACGCGGACGTCCCCTATCTCATCGAAACCCCCGCAGGCACAGTTGCGGAGCTCCCCCCACATTGGAGTCTGGATGACTGGGAGCAGTATGCCTTCCTTCCGGAACCCAAGATCGGTGAAATCATCCAGTCGCCACTTGTCGTGGCGGACATGTGGATTCATGAGATCGAAGCAATGCGACGTCATGGTGCTCTTTTCATGCTCACTTGCCACCCGTTCCTCACTGGGCGGGCAGGACGGCTGGAGGCGCTGCGGACCGTGATCGAAACTGCGCTGGAACGAGGCGATGTCCGCTTCACGACGTGCGAAGCGCTCGCGGAAGCGGCACTCGGTGACCCCGCATTGATTGCCGAGCCCCTCAATCCAGTTACAGCGTCCGAGGAGCTCTATCCGGACTACTGAATCCGGGCTACTCAGCCGTGCGACACGGCGAACATTGATGATCCCAGAACACACCAGGCGACAGCGTCAGACCCGGAACTGCTGAACGTCGGGCCGTGAGCGCTGCCCGGCACAAACGTTGGGGCGCGGCTGGCCGGAGGCTGGAACTCAGATGCAGGACTTGTTGTAGTCGAAGCCGCCCGAGATGTACTGGGCCATGGTGACTTTCCCGCCGCCTGTCAGCGGCGCTGCCAAACACATGCTGCTGGCGTTTTGGAAGGAGCTCCCGCCGGCGAGCCAGCTTCGCTGGGCGTAAAGGTTGCTTGTCGAGGGCACCGTGCCGATGATCTGTGCCCATTGGTAGCCGGTCGAGTAGAGCCCGGTTTTGGCGCCGATGCTGGCAAAGTAGGCGGCCATGCCCTCCAGATCAGCTCTGTTGGCGGCCTTGTTCGTTGACCAGGAGTTTTCGGTCTCGACGTCCAACCACCAGGTGTAGGAGGCCGGGTTCTTGACCCCGCGGATGATGGCGTCGTCGTAGGCCTTGGCGTAACCGTACATATAGGAGCACGCCGAACCGACCGAGCCCTTGGTGCACGTGCCGTACGGGTTGGCCACGGTCTTCCCGGCATAGGTGTTGCTGGTGGGCCACCAGGAGCCGGCCGTCCCGGGGTTCCCGGTATTTACGTACAGGGCCACGAGGGGCTGCCCGGTCCCGCCGGTGGACGTGGCGGCCCAGGACAGCTGGGTGGCCAGGCACGCGTTGGTGTTGTTCGCCAGGCCGTTGTTCACACCAATGATCGCGAAGCTCTGGCCCTTGGGCAGGGGTTTGCCGCACTGCGGCCAGGACACGTCGACGCCGGGTCCGGCGGGCGTGACTGCCGCTGTGCCGGCCGAGGTCCTCGCGGCGGTGGTGTAGCCGGTCTTGGTTCCGGTGACGGTGACGGTGAGGGCCTTGCCGGCCTGCGCCGCGGCCAGTTTGTAGGTGGCGGCGGTCGCGCCAATGATGACGACGCCGTTCGCCTTCCACTGATACGTCAGAGTGACGGGTGCCGGACCCCAGATGCCCGGGACCGCGGTCAGGGTGTAGCCGACCTTTGTTGTGCCCTTGACCGTCGGCACGGGGGCCGTCGTCAACGGCGCGGCGGACGCTGCACTGACCGCCGTCGTCGTATCCGGCGCGGCGGATGCGGGGGCAAGCGGTGTCAGAGAAAGCATCATGACCACACCCAGGAACAACGGAATTGATAGAGGCCGGACGCGGTCGAATAGCAGCATAAAAATTTCCCCCAAATTGCCGCGCCCGGAACAGGCTGCGCTAGAGCCCGCGGAAATGCAGACAGCGTGAATCTAGCACGGGGAGGTGTTCCTCAACATGTCTGGCAGCTATGCGGGCGACGGACGCACGCAAAAACCCGCCGGCTCCGGGCTCACCCGGGCCGGCGGGTCGTTGCTGGGAGGCTACTCCGGAACCACCAGGGCGGGGGTGTCCTTCCGGATGGTCTCGCCCCGGAAGAAGCCCGGATGCAGTTTCGCGGCGACCAGCATGATCACGACGCCGAGGGCCAGGATGCCGATCCCCAGAATGAACACCAGGCCCACGCCGAAGACCTCCGAGCCGCTGCCGAATTCCGGTGCCCAGCTGTCCACGGCGGTCTGGAAGAAGACCACGGTGAGGACCAGGCCGCCCAGGACCGGGAACAGCAGCCGCATGAAGAAGTTGCGGACGCTGGAGAACAGGCTGTGCCGGAAGTACCAGGTGCAGGCGAAGGCCGTGAGGCCGTAGTAGAAGCAGATCATCAGGCCCAGGGCCATGATGGTGTCATTGAGGACGTTCTCGCTGACGACCTTCATGACGGCGTAGAAGCCGCCGGAGATCACGCCGGCAATCACCGTTGCGAAACCGGGGGACCCGAACCGCTTGCTGACGGATGCGAAGCGCGGCGGCAGTGCCCCGTAGTGGCCCATCGCCAGCAGGCTGCGGGCGGGGGAGGCCATGGTGGACTGCAGGGACGACGCGGTGCCGGAGAGTACGGCCAGGGACATCAGGATGGCCAGCGGGCCCATGACGGGGGAAGCCAGTGCCGCAAAGATATTCGACTGGTTGTCCGGGTTGTTCAGGCCGATGCCGTCGGTTCCGGTGCCGGCAACCATCATGGTGGCCACGATCGCGACGAGGTAAAGGGCCAGGACGGCGACCGCCGTCGTGGTTCCTGCCCGGCCGGCGGTACCCTTGCCGCCCTTGGTTTCCTCGTTGACGGTGAGGCAGACGTCCCAGCCCCAGTAGACGAAGACGGCCAGTGACATGCCGGCGGCGAACTGCTCGAAGCTGCCGATCTTCATCGGGTTGAACCAGTCCCAGCTGAAGGCGATTGCGGTGCCCGAGTCGCCCGAGGCGGCGTGGGTGAGTGCCATGACGACGAAGATGCCCAGGACGAGGACCTGGAATCCGACCATGGTGTACTGCACCAGCTTGGTGGCGTGCAGGCCGCGGTAGCTGACCCAGACGGCCAGTGCCACGAACACCAGGCACGTCACGATGTTTACGGCCGTGTTGGAGGTCAGGTCCGCGAGGTCCGGGTTGTTGAACACCTGGGCCAGGAAGAGGTAGAAGAAGTCCACCGCGACGCCGGCCAGGTTGGACAGGACGATGATGTTGGCGGCCAGCAGACCCCAGCCGCCCAGCCAGCCGACGAACGGGCCGAACGCCTTCGTGGCCCACGTGAAGGTGGTGCCGCTGTCCGGTGAATCGGCGTTGAGCTCACGGTAGGCGAACGCCACCAGGATCATCGGGATGAACGCGACAATGAAGATCGCCGGCAGCTGCAGGCCCACGGCGCCGACGGCGGGTCCCAGCGAACTGGTCAGGCTGTAGGCGGGTGCCACGGAGGAGATGCCGAGGACGACGACGGCGAGCAGGCCCAGCTGGCCGCCCTTGAGCCCCTTGCCCGAGATGCCGTGCTTGGAACCGGCCGGATCGACGACGTCGTGCGTGATGGTGCCGTCTTCGCGGCCGATAGTCTGACTCATTGCTGACCTTTTTTCTGGGGGACGGATGGTTGCTGTTGGGTGATGCAGTGGATGCCGCCGCCGCGGGCGAAGAGCTCGCGGGCGTCGATGCCGACTACCCTGCGGCCGGGGTAGGCGTCGCCAAGGATGCGCAAGGCTTTTTCGTCCATCGGGTCGCCGAAGGTGCAGGCGATGACGCCGCCGTTGACCACCAGGTGGTTGATGTAGCTGTAGTCGACGAACCCCTCCTCATCCGTCAGGGTTTCCGGGGCGGGGACCTCGATGATGTTCCATTCGCGGCCGGCCGCGTCCCGGGTGGTGGCGAGGTGGCTGATGATGGCCCGGCAGACTTCGAAGTCGGGGTGTGCCGGGTTCTGTTGGGAATGGACCAGCACGGTGCCCGGGGACGGGATGGCCGCAACGATGTCGACGTGGCCGCGCGTGCCGAACCGTTCCGAATCCCGGGTCAGGCCGCGGGGAAGCCAGACGACGTGGCTTACGCCCAGGGTCCGGCCCAGCTCGGCTTCGACGTCGGCCTTGCTGAGCCCGGGATTGCGGCCCGGATCGAGCTGGACCGTCTCGGTGACGAGGACGGTGCCTTCGCCGTCGACGTGGATGCCGCCGCCCTCGTTCACCAGCGGCGAGACAAGGTGGCTGGCCCCCGAGCGGGCCGCGACGGCCGACGCCACGAGCGCGTCCTTGTCCCAGGCGGCCCAGTCCTGGCCGCCCCAGCCGTTGAAGACCCAGTCGACGGCGCCGAGCCGGCCGCCGTCGTCGAGGACGAACGTGGGGCCGATGTCCCGCATCCAGGCGTCGTTCAGCGCGGCGGGGACCACCTCGATATCCGGGTGGAGGTAGTCCGCCGCGGTCTGCACATCCGCCGGCGCCACCAGCATGGTGACCGGTTCGAATTCCACGACGGCGTTCGCTACGGCGGCCCAGACGGAGCGGGCGGCGTGGGCTTCTGCCGCTGTTTCGCCCAGGGTGTAGCCGCCGGTGGGGAACGCCATCCAGACACGGTCCTGGGGCGCCGTTTCGGACGGCATCCGCCACGCGCTCATGCGGTGGCCTTGCTGGTGTCGGCGCCGAGCGGGGCGTCGGGGCGAACCGGTTCGGTCAGCCGCCCGTACGTGTCCGGGCGTCGGGTGGCCAGGAAGGGGAAAAGCGTGAGCCAGTCCCGGCGCTGGTCGAGGTCGAGGTCCGCGACGAGCACCGCGGATTCGTCCCGCGGTGCCTGGGCAAGGATCCGGCCGTAGGGATCGGAGATGAAGGAGGAACCGTAGAAGTTCAGCGTGCCTTCGCTGCCCCAGCGGTTGGGGACCACCATGAACAGCCCGTTGGCGATGCCGTTGCCGACGATGACCTGCTGCCACAACGGCTGGGTGTCGAAGTCGGGGTGGTCGGGCTCGGAGCCGATGGCTGTGGGGTAGACCAGGAGTTCCGCGCCGCCGAGGGAGTAGATCCGCGCCAGCTCCGGGAACCACTCGTCCCAGCAGGTGGGCATGCCCAACCGTGCGCCGCCGAGTTCGGCGGGGGAGTGGACCTCGTAGGCATCGTCGCCGTCCGGGCCCTGGCGGAAGAATTTGTCCTCGTAGTAGCCTGCCGTGACGGGAATGTGGAGCTTGTGGGTGCGGGCCAGGAGTTCGCCCCCGGGGGACACCAGGACGGCGGTGTTCAGGCCCAGGCCGTCGTCTGTGCCGTCCGGGTTCTCCGCCTTCTGGTACAGCGAAGCGTGGACGCAGATGCCGTGCCTCCGGGCCGCGTCCGCCGCGAACCGGAACGTGGGGCCGGTGAACAGATCCTCGGCAATGTCCGAGGGCCGCGGGCGCGTGGTCCCGCCGCGGGCGGCGTCATTTTCGGGAAGCGTGTCCGCGGGATAGCGGGACAGCGTGAGCTCGGGGAGGAAGACGACGGCTGCTCCCAGCCGGGCGGCGCGCCCGATGCCTTCGTCCAGTTCGGCGTGCAGGGCCGCGGCGTCAGGATGCCAGCGATGCTGCACGACGCCGATCCGCAGAGCCGGCCGGCTGGAGGGCAGCGTGCGGGCGAGGGAGGGCGGGGTGTCGAGGGACGTGATTTCGATCATGGCTACTCCAGTGAGACGGGCGTCACATTAATGAACGTTGTTCATTTAGTTTGAGGGTGATGGCCGCACGGGGCAAGACCTAATATGAATAAAGTTCATTTATTTATTCGGGGTGGAACCCGCGCCGTCCCCGCGCCGTCCCCGGGCCGGCAGCCGGACCGCTACTGGACCACGGCGCGGACCTCCCCTGCGGGCCGTAAGGCCCTAGACCGTGGATTAGTCCCGGCAGAGTCTGGGGTATGACTCAAACGAACCCGGGGCCGGCCCCGGACATCAGGGCCGCCCAACTCAAGGAACAGCCCACGGCGGTGGTGCATGAGACAGTCCCGATGAATGCGTTGCGGGATTTTTTCGGCCGTGCCTTCGCCGCCGTCATGGGTGCGGTGCAGGAGCAGCATGTCCAGTTGGCCGGACCCCCGTTCGCGCTGTACCGCGGCATGCCGACCGACGTCGTCGACGTCGAAGCGGGGTTCCCCCTCGCCGCGCCTTTCACGAACCCCAGTGGCGCGGACACGGCGGTTGTCGCCGGCACCCTCCCCGCAGGCCAGGCCTACGAGGCGATGCACATCGGTCCCTACGAATCACTGCAGCGTACTTACGGCGCGATCATGGCGCGGATGCGGCAGGACGGCGCGAGCCCGGGAGCAGCAATGTGGGAGTACTACCTTACCGATCCCGGCGTCGAACCCGATCCAGCGAAGTGGCAGACGCTCGTGGTCTGGCCGGTCGACTGAAATGCCGCACCTGCACTGCCCGGCCGCCGCGCGGAGGGGCCCCGGCCGGGGGCCGCTGCCCGGGTTTCCAGGGCCCGTCCGACTCATTCTGTCTGATAGGCCACACTATTGCTCTACTCCATGCATAATGTCCTAAACTGCTTCACTGAGGTGCCTGAAATGGCGCTGCGCAGCAACGAAAGTGAACCCCGATATGGCTACCGATTACGACGCCCCACGCAAGACAGAAGAAGAATCTCCCGCTGAGTCGCTGGAGGCCCTTCAGGCGTCCCGCGGCGGCGGCGCGCAGACCGCTGTGATCGACGTCGATGAGAACGACACCGCTGAAGGCATTGATCTTCCCGGTGCGGATCTGTCCGGCGAAGAGCTGACGGTCATTGTTGTTCCGGAGCAGTCCGATGAATTCACCTGCTCCTCCTGCTTCCTGGTCCGTCACAGGTCCCAGGTGGCCCTTGAGAAGAACGGCATGAAGTACTGCCGCGACTGCGAAGGCTAAAACCTTCCGGCAACAGACAGGCCGTACGAAGCGCCGGACCCGCGAGGGTGCCGGCGCTTCGCCGTTCCCGGCCAGGCCTGCAGCTGGCGGTGTTATCTGTTCGTGAACGACCTTCACGAACAGGGTCCGTGCAATCCGTCCGTGACCAGCAGCGGGCCACGCTAACGGTTGGGCGCCGAAACTGTGGAGGACCTCGCCCGCCGGGCCGGGCCCGCCTACGCTGAAAGCGTCTGACCTGCGCTGACTGTTCCGCCAGCCCAAGGGTCAGGCAGCACCAGGGGGTGGCGGCCTTGAAGAAGACCCAGTTGAAGAAGATCCAGTTGAAAAAGGTCAACGCGTTGCTCGCGGCTGTTCTGATGGCCGCCGCGCTCGGGATTCTTGCGCCGGCGCCGGCCGCGGCGGACCCGTACTGCGGACTGGCCTGGGGGTCGCTGAGCAAACTGGATCCGGCCATGAGCCAGGCCAAGGTGGTCGACGTCCGCACCGGTCAGCACTACTGCTTCGACCGGCTGGTCATTGACCTCAACGGCCCCGTGGCCGGCTACAGTGTCCGCTACGTACCCGCGGTGGTGCAGGACGGGTCCGGCCTGCCGGTCCCGTTGCGGGGCCAGGCCTTCATTCAGCTCACGGTCAATGCTCCCGCATATGACGACGCCGGCAATCCCACCTACAACCCGCCGAACAAGAATGAATTGGCTGACGTGGCTGGGTACCAGACCTTCCGGCAGGTGGCGTGGGCGGGCAGCTTCGAAGGCTATTCGACCATTGGCCTGGGGGTCCGCGCCCGGCTGCCGTTCCGGGTCCTGGCCCTGCCCGGGCCGGGCACCGGGTCCCGGCTCGTGGTGGACGTGGCCCATTTCTGGTGAAGCTGGTGGAGCCGGTCGCAAGGCAGGGCTGCGCGCCTTGCCGGGCGGGTCGGCTAGAGCGAGCCGAGCTCGGCCCGGAGCGGGAAGTCCCGGCCGTCCAGCACCAGCTGCGTGCAGCGCCCGGTGGCACGGTTCAGAACGATCGGGGCCATGAGGTTGACGGTCGTGGAACCGGGCGAGTGGTTCACCACGACCAGTACCTGGGCGGCGTCCCGCCCGTCGAGTTCGAGGGCCTCCAGCGAGGCTGCCGGGATCGGCGGAGAGTAGCTCGGTGCAAACACGGCCGCATCGGCCAGGAATAGCCGCACCGGGCTGGAACCGGCCTCCAGGGCGTACAGTCCGGCCGCGCCCTCGACGCTCCGCAGCGCGAAATCGTGCAGCTCCTCGAAGCCAGGCATGGGTGCGGTGAATGTGAGGGGCAGGCTGGCGACCGGAGTGTCCATGACCGGGGTGCTCACCGCAGGAAGTCCATCAGGGTGGGCTGAAGCACCCGGGCCGTCGCCGCGAGGGCCACCTGGTAGTTGGTTTCCTGAAGTTTCAGGTCCATGATGACGCTGCCGAGATCTGCCTTTTCAATGCCCATCTTCTGTGCATCCAAGGTGGCCTCCAGTTCGGTGTTGACGTTGCCGGCGCGTTCCAGCTGCACCTGCCGTGTTCCTATTTCAGCACGCCCGCTGACGATGTTCTTGAACGACGCCTGCAGGTTGGTGAGGTTCACTGTGGCATCCTCGCCTTTGCGCAGTGACTCGATGGTCTTGGTGACGGCGTCGAAGACGGAGCCGGAGCCGCTGCCGAAGATCGCGGCGCCGTCGGCGTCGACCCGGACGGTTCTGTCGGCACTGATGCGCCGTTCCACTGAGCCGCCGGCGACGCCGTTGAAGACCGGGGGAGTTCCGGTGTCTCCTGGGATGCTCGGGTCGGCCGGGATGGCTGGGCTGAAGGCCGTGGCCGCGTCCGAACTTCCAGCAAAAATGTTCCGGCCAAGGTGCTTGCTGTTGGCGGTTGAGAGCAGATCCTTGTTCAGCCCTTCGAGCTCTACGGCGATCGCGTCCTTGCCCGCCTGGTTGAGCGCGCCGTTGCCGGCCTGGACCGTGAGGTCGAGGATGCGGTTCATGACGTTGGTGGCCTGGCTGAGGGCGGAGTCGGCCGCGTTGAGCCAGCTGGCGCCGTCGTCGATGTTCCTGCCGTACTGGGCGTTGGCGGCGAGCCGCGCGCGCGTATCGAGAGCCTGCGCCGTGGCGGCAGGATCGTCGGACGGGCGCGAAATCTTGTCCAGGGTGGTGGCCTTTTCCTGCAGCTGGGCCAGCTTGGACTGCTGGGCCTGCAGGGTCCGCTGGGCGGCTGCGCTCATGGTCAGGTTGGTTACCCGGTTCAGCATGTCTACCTTCCTACCAGTCCGGTGCGGTTGATCAGGACGTCCAGGGCTTCGTCCACAGCCGTCATGACGCGGGCCGCGGCCTGGTAAGCGTGCTGGTTGGTGAGCAGGCTGACGTTTTCTTCGTCCAGGCTGACGGACGCCTGGGAGGAGCGGTTGGACTGCGCGGAGATTTCCGCTGCCGAGCTCAACGCTTCATGCTGCTGGGCGCCGCGTGACTGCACTCCGATCCCGGTGACGATGTTTGCCCAGGCGCTGTCCGGAGACCCCGGCCCGGTGCCAAGCTGTGAAATCTTGTCGGCGAGGCTGCCGTCCAGGTTCCCCGCACCCGCCACGCCGACCGCGATCTCTGCGGCGGCCTTGGGCACAACAGCGAGAGCGAGCGCGGCAGGGCCCGCGGCGGCCGGGTCGAAGAAGTTGCCGGACGAAGTGCCGTCAGAGGTCCGTCCGCCGAAGTGAAGGGCGTTGACCGCGTCCCGCAGGTCGCCGGCGAACTTGTTCAGTGACTGTGCGGCCGAATCGATGGCGCCGCCGTTCGCGGCAGGAGCCAGGACGGACAACGCGCCGGCGATTTCCCCATCGGCGACGGCGATTGCCGCACCCGGCCGGTCCGCCCACTCAAGCTGCACGGCTGTGCCGAGCTTGTCCGCAGTCTGGCTTCCGGAGAGGGCGAGTGCCCGGACGGAGCTGCCCATCACGAGGGCGTTTCCGCCGACGTGGACATCCACGGTGCCGTCAGCCTGTTCCCTGACGGTGCCGCCCGTTAGCCGGGAGATGGTCTCTGTGAGCTTGGCCCGCGCGTCGATCAACTCGTTGGCCGATCCTCCCGCGGCGAGGGTTGAGCGAATGCTGGTGTTGAAGGCGGCCACCTGCGTGGCGGCGGCATTGACGGCGTCCACGGCGCCCTGGGCCTGGCCGCGGACGCTGCTCCACTGGCCCTCAAGGGAGCGGTAGGAAGAGGAGACCTTGGTGGCGAGGTCGTTGCCGGCCTGCAGGACCAGCCCCTTGGCGGCGGAGTCGTTGGGGTGGTTGGCGGCGCCTTGCCAGGCCGACCAGAAGCCCTGGAGCGCGGTGGAGATGCCGTTTTCGCCGGGTTCCTGAAGGATGCCCTCGATCCCTTGGAGCGCCGAGGACCGGGCGCTGGCGTAGCCGGACTGGGCCGCCGTCGAGCGGACGCTTCCATCAAGGAAGCTGCTGCCCAAGCGTGAGATGCCGTCCACGGAGACGCCATTCCCGGCTTCGGGACGGCCCGAACCGAACAGGCCCTGCGCGGGAGCCACGATTGACGATTGCTGGACGCGCTGCCGGGTGTAACCCTCGGTGGCGGCGTTGGCAATGTTCTGCCCGGCCACGTTCATGCCCTGCTGGGCGGCGGTCAAGCCACGGTAGGCGGTGTTCAGCGCGCCGAAGGTACTCATGGTCGCTTCCTTAGAATTGCTTGTCGAAAATACGCGAGGCTGCAGTTTCCCCGGTCTTGCCCTGGGCGTCATAGGTGCCGGCCGCAGCGGTGGGCCGCAGATCCGCGAGGGATTCCTGGGTGGAACGGACTGCGGTGCGCAGGTACTGCTCGTTCGAGTCGCGCAGTTCCTTGATCAGGGCCGTCTGGTGGGTCAAGGCCGTCAGATGGGCCGTGAGAATTTCGGACCAGGCGCCTTCCGGCGCGGCAGCGGCGAGTTCACCCAGGGACGCGTCAGTGGGCAGTCCCCAGGTTTCGGCCACGACGGCGGCTTCGATGGTGCGGGCGAGGCTCGCCTTGGAGAGGTGTTCCAGAACCTGCTCGACTTCCTTTGTGCCGTGGGGAAGCCAGCGGGATTTGCCGGCAGTGAGCAGCAGTTGCTCTTCCTCCAGCTTGAAGGTGAGAACGTCCAGGAGTTCACGCTCCCGCCACAGCAGGGCTGAAAGTTCGTGGATGGCCATGGTCCGGACGGCTCCCTCATGTGTGAATGGTGCAAATGACTGGTGCGGTGGTGCCGGGGCGTCGATTTCATCGTGCGGACGATTTGGCCTCCAGCAGGGTTCGTAGAAACTATCGGCAGGGGCGCAGGATTCGTTAGCGGCAATAAGGCTGATAACAGACGGGGCGTTGAACTGAAAACTCTTTTTGGAATCTTCCTTACGTGTGCTGGCCAAATGGCGATAACTACTTCTGAAGGCCCACGGATGGGCCGTCGCACATCGTCCCAATCATGGAGGAAACATCATGGGAATGCAGATCAACACCAACATGGCTGCGAACAACGCTTACCGCAGCCTCAGCAACACCCAGAACGACCTGTCCAAGTCGTTGGAGAAGCTTTCCAGCGGCCTGCGCATCAACCGCGCCGGCGACGACGCGGCCGGCCTGGCTATCTCCGAGGGCCTGAAGTCGCAGATCGGTGGCCTCACGGTTGCCGCCCGCAACGCACAGGACGGCATCGGCGCAGTTCAGACCGCTGAAGGCGGCCTGAACCAGGCCCACTCCATCCTGCAGCGTCTGCGCGACCTGGGCGTCCAGGCAGCCAACGACACCAACAACGCCGAATCCCGCGGCGCCATCAAGACCGAAGCTGACAGCCTCGTGAAGGAACTGGACCGCATCGCCGGCTCCACCAACTTCAACGGTGCACAGCTGCTGGACGGCTCAAAGCCGAAGATGTCGCTCCAGGTCGGCGCCAACTCGGACGCCAACAGCATCATCGACGTCAACCTGTCCTCTGCCAACGTTGGGTCGGTTGCCACTGCTCTGGGTTCGGCCGCGTCAGGTTCCACCACATTCAAGGTTGCTGCGTTCAGCGCTACTGATGGCTCCCCCCAGGGACTCGCCGCCGGTACCTACAACTTTGAGTCGGTCAAGGGTGGCGTTACGACGACGGTGGCCGTTACCACCACCGCCGCAGCCACTACGGCTGATGACTTCGTTTCCAAGCTCAACGCGGACAAGAACTTCAACTCCAGCTTCACGGCAACGGTCTCGAAGAGCGCAAACGGCACCGGCGACGGCATCATCATCCGGTCCAACGACGGCGGCACGATCGACCTTACCGATCCGTCCGGCTCGGGTGTGTTCAACGGCGGCGCCACCGTGGTCAGTGGAACGGGTCTTGACTTCTCCTCAACCAGCGCAGCCCAGGCTTCCATCACTGCCATTGATACTCAGATCAAGTACGTTTCGACGGCCCGCGCCGAACTCGGTGCGACCCAGAACCGCCTTGAATCCGCAGTGCAGACCATCAACGTCTCCAAGGAAAACCTGACGGCTTCCAACTCCCGTATCCGCGACACGGACATGGCTGAGGAAATGGTCAAGTTCACCCGCAACAACATCCTGTCCCAGGCCGGCACCGCAATGCTGGCCCAGGCAAACCAGTCCAACCAGGGTGTACTGCAGCTCCTGCGCTAAAACACAGCGGGAAGCGATCACTCCGGTGACTTCCGCTAGGTAGTTCAGATTGCACGTGGCGCCCGGGGAGAGAATTCTTCTCCCCGGGCGCTGTGCAGTACCACCAGCCATTACTGATTCAGCCAGCCATTGTTCTAAGGAGTTGCAGGCATGGGACTTTCTATCGACGGACTTTCCAGCGGTTTGGACACCACAGCCCTGATCAATTCCCTCATGGCCGTGGAAGCAATCCCACAAAGCCTGATGAAGAACAAGGCCGCAACGGTCCAAACCCGCATCTCGGCCCTGCAGGGACTCAATACCGCCGTCGCGGACCTCGCAACCAAGGCCGGCAAGCTCTCCGACCCCAAAAGCCTGGAACTGTATTCGGCCTCGAGTAGTTCCGCCAAGGTCACCACCGTGGTCGGTGCCGGAGCGAAACCGGGTGCGGTTGATTTCACCGTCTCCCAGCTGGCCCAGACCCAGGTCTCCGTCAGCAAGAACCTCGCCGCGTGGCCCTACACCACCATGACGGTCACCGGCGAAGGCGGCCAGGCCATCACGGTCACCCCGCTCACTTCATCTCTTGACGACGTCGTTTCCGCCGTGAACCTCTCCGGCGCCGGGATTGTCGCATCGAAAGTTTCAGTGGGCGGCGGCGAGTACCGGCTGCAATTTGCCTCGTCCAAGACCGGCGTCGCCGGCGGGTTCAGCATCGCCGATCCGGACGGCACCGCCGGGCTGACCAAAGTTCAGTCTGGGCAGGACGCGCAGATCAAGCTGTGGGCGGGAACAGCTGCCGAGGCGACGCTCAGCTCCGCCACCAACACCTTCGCGGATGTCCTGAGCGGAGTCTCGATCAGCGTCTCCGAGGTCTCTGCCACTCCCACACGCGTCACCGTTGCCCGTGACGACGCCCAGATCAGCAGGGCCGCCTCTGACCTGGTTAGCTCCGTCAACGGAGTCCTGGCGCAGATCGCCACCAAGAGCGCCGTGGTCAGCAGCACCGACGCCTCCGGCAACCCGGTCACTTCAGGCGGCGTGTTCACCGGAGACAGCACCGTTCGTACCGTCAATGCCGCGATCCTGGCCGCTGCGTCCCAGCCCTTGAACGGAAAATCGCCGTCTGAGCTTGGCATCAGCGTGACCAAGACCGGGACGATGGAATTCGACGCCACCAAATTCGGCGACGCCCTGGCGAAGGACCCGGCCGGAACAATGGCGGCCGTGGCCACTATCGCGGGCCGCGTGGCGGACGCCGCCAAGCAGGCCTCCGATCCCTCCACGGGGCTCCTCAGCACCAAGATCAAGGGACAACAGTCCACCGCGAAGGACTACACCGACCAGATCGCCGACTGGGATGACCGCCTGGAAATGCGTCGGACCACGCTGCAGCGGACCTACTCCGCGCTGGAGGTCGCTCTCAGCGGCATGAAAGCGCAGTCGTCCTGGCTGTCCTCCCAACTCGCAGGACTCTCTTCAGGAAGCTCTTCATCATGACTCTGACCTCCTTCGGCGGCGGCTACGGCAATGCCGGCCAGCGGAACCAGTACCTGGCCGACTCGGTCCTGTCGGCTCCGCCGGCACGCCTCCTCACCATGCTCTACGACCGCCTCCTGCTGGACCTGGGCCGGGCGGAAACGGCGCAGCACGCTGCCGACTGGACCACCGCATCGGAAAACCTGCTGCACGCCCAGGCCATCGTGTCCGAGCTGTCCTCCTCGCTGAAGGTCGACGCGTGGGACGGCGCAAACGGGCTGCTGGGGGTCTACAACTACGTCTCCACCGCACTGACCAACGCGAACATCCAGCGGGACGCGGCGCTGACCCGGGAAGCAATCGAACTCTTGGAGCCCCTGCGGCAGACCTGGCACGAGGCCGCCGCCGCGGTACCAGCGCCCGCAAGCCCCGCGGCGTTTCCCTCCGCAGCTCCAGCCGGTTTCCCGGCAGCAGGGGCCTGGAACACCGGGCCCGGAACAGGCGGCGGGAGTCTCGGCTTTGGCTGAACAGGCTTACTTGGATATTGGCCCAGGGGGAACCGGATCCAACGACGCCGATTCGTCCCTTCCCGGCAAGATCCCTGAAGACACCACCCTGGCTGCCTGGATGGCCGTCCTGGATGTGCTTGAAATGGCGGTGCAGGCCGCCGAACGGACCCTGAAGGATCCGCTGGGCCCGCTCGCCGCTCCCGCGGGATCGGTGGCGGAACCCCGGCCGGAGAAGCGCTGGTCTCCGCCGTCGATGAACGGGCCGTTGCCGGCGACCGCCCGGCGTCGCGCCGTCGCACTGGCAGCCGCCCAGGAACGCGTTGCCCTCCGGCTGGAAGAGGCGCGGCTGGGAGTCGCCCGGCAGCTGCAGGCGGTATCGTCGGTGCCTGGCGTGGGGGAGTCCGCCGGAGCCCTGTACCTGGATGTCAACGGCTAGGAATCCCGGGTTCCAAAACATCTGAAATAGTCTTTTGATTTCGCCTAACGCGGCGCTGACCAGTGCCGATAACCACTGTAAGAGCACGGATCGCTCGATTACCGGCCACGGATCGGCCACCCCCACCTTTCCCAGGCAGGACTCTGTGCTCGAATCCGTGACTTCCGCCGCCTTGGCCAGCGCCATGGACGGGCTGGCACTGCGCCAGCGGACCATCGCGAACAACATCGCGAACGTCAACACGCCGAATTACCACGCGAAGCGCGTCAGCTTCGAGGACGCCCTCGCGGCGTCGGTGCAGTCCGGGAACGGCCGCGTCCAGGCAACCACGGCGGAGTCCCTGGAGCCCACGCAGCTAAACGGCAACAACGTCAACCTGGACACCGAGACCCTGTCCAACATCGACACCGTGCTGCGTTTCCAGTTCGCCGCCCGCGCCGTCAACACCGAGTTCACCGCCGTGCGCTCCGCCCTGAGGACCAGCTGATGACCTTCGACATGATCGGCATCGCCGGCTCCGCCCTCACTGTCCACCGCAAGTGGCTCGATGCCGTCTCGGACAACCTCGCCAACATGAACAACGCCTCCGCCACGTCCGGCCCCGCCTTCCAGGCCCGGTATGTCGAGGCCGCGGAGGGCTCGCAGGGCTCGGGCGTGTACGTCAAGAGCACCCAGCTCGGCAACGCCGAGGGCAGGATCGTCTACCAGCCGGATCACCCGCTGGCGGACGCCAACGGCAACGTGAAGTACCCGGACATTGACATGGCCGAACAGATGGGTGCGCTCATCATCGCCCAGCGCGGCTACCAGGCCAACGCGCAGGTGGTGGATCGCGCCCGCGAAACCTACATGGCCGCCCTTGAGATTGGACGCTCCTAATGACTGTCGCCCCCATCGCCCCCGTCCAGGGCGTCCTGCCGACAAACTATGTGACGGGCGCCGGAGCGGCACCCGTTGCCGGCACGGACGGCTCCGCCTTCGCCACTTCCCTCACCGGCGCGGTGGATAACCTCCAGCAGCTGCAGTCGACGTCGAACCAGCTGGCTGTGTCCGCCGTGACCGGCAACCTGGATGACATCCACAACGCCACGCTTGCCGCGACCCGGGCGCAGGTGACGCTGGAGCTCATGGCCACCATGCGCAACAAGGGCGTTGACGCGTTCAACGAGATCATGAGGATGCAGGCCTGATGCCTCCGCAGATTAACGCTTTCTTCCAGCGCTTCGGCGCGGGCCTGAAGAGCTTCACCGCCGGCCAGCGCACCATCGCCGTGATCGGCGCTGCCCTGCTGGTGGTGGGCATTGTTGCCCTGTCCGCCTGGCTTACCCGCCCGGTGCTCACCCCGCTGTTCTCCGGCCTCCAGACCACCGACGCCAACGGCATCGTCGAACAGCTCCGCAAGGACAACGTTCAGTACGAACTCAGCGACGGCGGATCCACCATCCTGGTGCCGCAGGACAAGGTCTACGACGAGCGCCTCAAGGCAGCGGCCGCGGGCCTGCCGACTGCCGCCGCCACCGGCTACTCCCTGCTGGACAAGATGGGCGTGACGTCCTCGGAATTCCAGCAGTCCGTCACGTACAAGCGCGCCCTCGAGGGCGAACTTGCCAGCACCATCTCCGCCATGGACGGCGTGAAGACCGCCGCCGTCCGGCTCGCCATCCCCGAGAAAACAGTGTTTGTGTCCAAGGCCCCGGACACCACCGCCTCAGTGTTCATCGAGACCGACGCCGGCGCTGCCCTGACCGGTGACAAGGTGCAGGCGATCGTCCACCTGACCTCCGCCGCCATCGAAAACCTCAAGCCCTCCAACGTCTCCGTGGTCGATTCGCAGGGAAACGTGCTCTCCACCGTCGGCGGCGGGACCGCAGGATCGTCCACCAAGCAGGCCAGCGACTACCAGCAGCGCACCTCGGACGCCGTCCGCGCGGTCATGGACCGCGTGGTGGGCCCGGGCAACTCCACGGTCGCCGTCGCCGCCGACGTGACGGGCGAATCGGCGCAGCAGAAGAGCGAGACTTTCTCCAATGCCGAGGGCGCCCTGCCGCTGAGTGAATCGTCCAAGACCGAGAAATACACCGGAACCGGGGGAGGCGCCGCGGGCGTCCTCGGCCCGGACAACATCGCTGTTCCCGGCGGCACGAGCGGCAACGGCAACTTCGATTCCTCCACCGAAACCAAGAACAACGCGGTCAACAAGGTCACCGAGGACCGGACCATCCCGGCCGGTGCCATCAAGCGGCAGACCATTTCCGTCGCCGTCAGCCAGGCCGCCGCCGGCGGCCTGAACCTGGCGTCGCTGAAGAACCTCGTCACCTCCGCAGCCGGGGCCGACACCGCGCGCGGCGATATTGTCACGGTCGAGGTTGTGCCGTTCAGCACCGCAGCCGCCGACGACGCCGCCAAGGCGCTCGCCGAGGCCCAGGCCAACGCCGAAGCCGAGAAGCAGGCCGCGTTCTTCGGAACCCTCGTCACCGCAGGCAGTATCCTGCTGGGCCTGCTGATCCTGGCCCTGGTGGTCACGATCATCCTGCGGCGCCGCCAGAAGCGCGAGCCCGTGGACCTCGGCGAACGCCTGGACCTGGAGATCATGCCGGTGGCCCCGCCTGTGGTGGCCCTTCCGCCGGCGACGTCGGCGATCCCGATCACCGCCCTGCCCCCGCTTCCGGGCCCGAGCACCGAACAGCTGGAATCCGAGCGCCGCCGGTTTGAAATCGACAACATGGTCGCCGCCAACCCGGAACGGGCCGCCGATTACCTGCGCAGCCTCATGGATGACAGGCAACCGGCATGAAACCCGCCGATACGCCCCTGACCGGCACCCAGCGCGCCGCCGTCGTCCTGATGCAGATGAGCCCCGAGAACGCCGCCAAGGTCATGGCCCAGCTCACGGACACCGAGGCGGAGGAGATTGCCGGGGAGATCGTCAAGCTCCGGAAGGTGGACTCTGACGTCACCGAGCAGATCATGAAGGACTTCCACCAGGCCGCGCTGACAACCACGCGCCAGGCCCGGGGCGGCCGGGAACTCGCCGAGGGCCTGCTGGAGGCGTCCTTCGGCTCGGAACGGGCCGCCGGGCTCATGAACCGCCTGACCGTCAATATGGCCGGCAAGTCCTTCGAGTTCCTCGAAGACATCGAACCCGTGCAGATCCTGGCCCTGATCGACGGCGAACTGCCGCAGACCATCGCCCTGGTCCTCGCCCACCTCAGCCCGCGCAAGGCCTCGGCCGTGATGTCCGGGCTGCCCGGCTCGCTGCGCGCCGACGTCGCGCTCAGCATCGCCACCATGGGATCCGGCGCGCCCGAGGCGATCGGGATCGTCGCCGACACCCTCAAACTCCGCGGCGGCGCCGCCGTGTCCCAGCAGGCCTCGAAGGTGGTGGGCGGCATCCAGCCGCTGCTGGAGATCATCAACCGGACCGACGCCGGCACGGAACGGTCCGTGCTGGACGGCCTGGACCTGCTCGATCCCGACCTCGCGGTGGAGATCCGGGCCCAGATGGTGACATTCGACGACATCGTGAAGCTGGAACGCCGCGACGTGCAGCTGGTGCTGCGCGGACTCGACGCGGCCGTCCTGGCGATGGCGATGAAGGGTGCCTCCGAGCCGGTCCTGGAAACCATCACCACCAACGTCTCCGGGCGCAACCTGGAAATCCTCGAATCCGAGATCGCCGCCCTGGGACCCCTGCGTGCCTCGCAGATCGAAGAGGCCCGTGCCGCCGTCGTCCGGTCCATCCGCGAGCTCGAGGCCGAAGGCCAGATCACCATCCAGCGCGGGGACGAAGAAGACTATGTCTACTGACAACGGCGCGGCCAACGCCCCGGCGCGCGTCGTCTTCCCGTCACTGCGGGCCAACGGCCCGGCCGCCGAACAGGCCGGCTACACCGAAGGCCACGCCGCGGGCTACGCCGCCGGTGTGCGCGCCGCAGCGAAAGAGCAGCGCCGCTGGCGGGACCGGATGGCCGCCGAGCAGGCTGCCTCCCTGGCCGCCGGACAGCAGGACCTGGACCGTGCCGTGCGCGCCCTCGCCGTCGCCAGGACAGACTTTGCGCACCGCAACGTGCAGGCGCTGCAGGACGCCGAGGAAATCCTGGCCCGCACGGCGCTGGAACTGGCCGAGGCCATCCTCGGGTACGAACTGGCCGAAGGCACCCGGACCGCCCGGGCCGCCCTGGCCCGCGCCCTCTCCGGGAATGACTCCGCCACGGTACTGGCAATCCGGCTGCACCCGGCGGACATCGACGTCCTCAGCCGGGAAGGCCAGGAACTGCCAGCCGGGCTGCCGCTCATCGCGGACCCCTCCCTGGGCCGCGGCGACGCGAAGGTCGAATACCAGCAGGGCTGGTTCGACGCCAGCCTCCGCACCGCCCTGGGACGTGCCCGCATGGCGCTGCTGGGAGAGGCAGCGTCGGCAGAGGGCCCGCTGGGAGGCGCACTGGTGGCAGACGCCGTGCCGGGAGCCACCGTGCCGGGAGAATCCGGCCGGGCCGAATTCGGTGCCGGCGCCTACCGGGGCCAGGCATGATCGCCGAGTGGCGGCCGAAGGGCGCCGACTATGCCGCCGCGCTGGCCGCGGCCGCCCCGCAACGGGTCGGCGTCGTCACCTCGGTCATCGGGCTGGGCCTGGAAGTGTCGGGTCTGGACTGCGCCCTTGGTGACCTCGTGACCGTGGGCGGGAACCCGGGCCTTGACGCCGAAGTCGTCGCGGCGCTGGACGGCTCCGTGCGCTGCATGCCGCTGGGCCGACTGGCCGGCGTGGCTGCCGGTGACCCGGTGCGCGCCAAAGGCAGCGCGGTATTGGTTCCCACGGGGCGGGGCCTGTTCGGCCGGGTCATTGACGGCCTGGGACGCCCGATCGACGGCAAGGGTCCGCTGCTCAGCGGGCCGCGCGTGCCGATCGACAACGAGGCACCGAACGCCATGAAACGCGCCCGCATCGACACCGCGCTGCAGACCGGCGTGCGCGTCCTGGACACCATGACCACGCTCGGCAAGGGCCAGCGCATGGGCCTGTTTGCCGGCTCCGGGGTCGGCAAATCCTCCCTCCTCTCGATGATCGCCCGCGGAACCGACGCCGAAGTCTCGGTGATCGCCCTCGTTGGCGAACGCGGCCGCGAAGTCCGCGAGTTCCTCGAAGACGACCTCGGCGCCGCCGGCCTGGCGCGCTCCGTGGTGGTGGTCGCCACTTCCGACGAACCCGCCTTGATGCGCATGCGCGCGGCCTTCACCGCCACCCGCATCGCCGAGTCCTTCCGCGACCAGGGCCAGGATGTGGTGCTCATGATGGACTCCCTGACCCGGGTGGCCATGGCGCAGCGCGAGATTGGCCTCTCGGCCGGCGAGCCCCCTGCCACCCGCGGCTACCCGCCGTCGACCTTTTCCATCCTGGCCCGGCTGTTGGAGCGTGCCGGCACGGCCGAGACCGGCTCCGTTACCGGCATCTACACCGTGCTCGTGGACGGCGATGACCATAACGAGCCCATCGCCGACGCCGCCCGCTCCATCCTGGACGGCCACGTGGTGCTGGACCGCAAACTCGCCGTCACCGGGCACTTCCCGTCCGTGGACGTGCTCGGATCCGTGTCCCGGGTGGCCAGCAAGGTCAATTCCCGGCCACACCTCGATGCCGCCGCCACGCTCCGCCGGGTCCTCGCGGCCCGCAAGGCGGCACAGGACCTGATCGACGTCGGCGCCTACCAGGCCGGGACCAACCCGCTGGTGGACGCTGCGCTGAACCACGAGCACGACGTCAGCGGTTTCCTCCAGCAGCCGATGGACGAATCCACGGCCCACCCCGAGTCCTGGCAACGGCTCGGCCACCTCACTTCGATCCTGGGAGCAGCAGCATGAACCGCGAATTCTCACTGGCCGGCCTCCTGCGCCTCCGCCAGCTCCAGCAGGACCAGGCGGCAACCGGGCTGGCGCGCGCCCGCTCACGTTCCAGCTCCGTCCGGGTCCGCGAAGCCGCCGCCCGCCGCGAACTTGCCGCCACGGATGACCCCATCTCCAGCTCGGCCTCACTGCGCGCCGTGGCGGCCGCCCGGTCATCCGCGCACAGCATGCTCGCGGACCTGCAAAACCTCACCCACCTGGCCGAGGCCGACGAAGCCAACGCCCGGGCCGAGTTCATCGCTGCCCGCACGCGGTCCGTGGGGCTGGAAAAACTGCAAGCCCGGCACGACGCCGAGGTCAACTCCGCGGACCTGCGCGCCGAGCAGTCGGCCCTCGACGAGATCGCCTCGACGCTCTGGCACCGCGATGAGCAGCAGGTGAAGCCATGAGCATGACTGAAGCGATCGGCCGGATGCAGGGCATCCAGTCGATGATCGCGGAATTGAGCCGGCCAGCGGCCACGGAAACCAGCGCAGCCGCTGCCAAGGCTGCGGCTACCTCGCTCGCGTCCGCAACCGGCACCGGCGACTCCGCCACGTTCACCCAGGCACTTGCCGCGGCACTGGGCGGCAGTGGCGCAACGGATGCCGCCTCCCTCACGGACAGCCTGGGCCTGGGCTCCTCACTGGGCACGTCACTGGGCATTGGCGGCACATCCGGACCAGGTAGCGCTGCGGCGGCCGGGACGGCCGCGCTCACCGGCGCCCAGGCAGCCGGAACCGTACATACCGGTGGGGCCGCGACGGGCAATGACGTGGTGGCCGTGGCGAAGAAGTACATCGGTGTTCCGTATGTGTGGGGCGGCACCAATCCGGCCTCCGGCATGGACTGCTCCGGCTTCACCCAGCGGGTCTTCAAGGACCTCGGCGTGGAGCTTCCCCGTGTGGTGAGCGACCAGATGCGCCAGGGCACCCCGGTGGCGTCCCTCGCAGAAGCGAAACCCGGAGACCTCCTGGTGAGCTTCGGCGGCAACCACATTTCCATCTACCTGGGCAACGGCAAGGCGATCGACGCACCCGTGCCGGGCAAGACCATCCAGATCCGCGACGCCTGGGAGCAGCAGTCCAACCTGACCTCCATCCGGCGCATCGTTCCCGCAGGGGCTGCATCATGAAGGCGGCGGCATCGACGGAGCTTGCGGGCGCGCTGGGGGCGACCATCCGGGCGGCCCGGCAGGGCGCGGACCCGCGGCCCGGCAGCGAAAACGGAAACACAGCCGCCGCGTCCTTCGACGCAGTCCTCAACGACGTCCAGGGCGCAGCGGGCAACGGCACCGCGGCAGAGCCTGGCGCCGCTAAGGCTGTACCGGCGGCCGATGACACGGCGGCCGAACTGCCGCAGCCCGACGGCGGCACGGACCCCGCTTCGATGAGCGGCACCGCTGCGAACACTGTGACGGGGGCCGACGCTGCTTCCGGGGCCGCGCCGGGGACCGACGCTGCTTCGTCCGGTATCACCAGCCCCGGGCCGGCCCCGTACGTTCCGGCCCAGTACGTTCCAGCCCAGTACGGCACGGCCGAATTCCCGCCGGCCCAGTACGGCACGGCCGAATTCCCGCCGGCCCAGTTTGTCTCCTATACACAACGTGGTCAGGCTGGTCAGGCTGCGCTGCCCGGACAGTCGGCGCAGGCGGTTGCCCCGCCGTCGGACAGCAACGATGGTTCCCGTACTGCCGCCCCGGCCATCACTGCGTCCGCGGCCTCGGCGGTCCTTCCCGACGAGTTGCCGGCCGCCGCCGCGCATTCCCCGGCCGTCGAGACCCCGGGATTGGCCGCAACGCGGCGCCAGACTGTGGCCGCCGTCCCCGCTGGGACCACGCCGGACGGTAAGCCGAACGCCGCTGCGGCCTCGCAGACGGCGGGCGCGGTCCCGCTGGCCGGGCCCAAGGCCGCCGCCGGCGGACCGGTCAACCGGCCGGTCAATGGGAACGATCCTGCCCCGACGGCTGCGCCCGTCGACGCCGTGGCCGCCGCACCGGCTACTGTCGCGGCCGCGCCGCTGGCTACTGTCGCGGCCGCGCCGCTGGCTACTGTCGCGGCCGCGCCGCTGGCCTCGACTGCCACCGGCGCCGCGGGGACCACCCCTGCGACCGGTCCCGTTCCGGTGCTCAGTGGCCCACCCAAGGCTGCTGCACCTGCCGGGCCAACGCAGGCAGTCCCGGTTCAGGCCGGCGCCACACCTCCGGCCGCCGCCGCGGCACCGGGCGCGGCAGCGGCGGCGCAGACTGCCCAGGGACTTGGGTCTGGTCATGGTGCGTCGCCGGCGGCCACCACCGCGGCCGTGTCCGCGCGGGCGGTCAACGGATCAGACGTCGCCGCCGTCGCTCCCTCCGCGCCCGGACAAGCGCCGACGTCGCCGACCACCTCACCCGGCACGACCCCGTCCGGTCCGGCGCCATCCGGCAGCCCCGGAGCCGGCACCGGATCCTCCGGCAGCATGTCCACCGGAACCGGAACCGGAACCGGAACCGGAACCGGAACCGGAACCGGAACCGGAACCGGACCCGGACCCGGAACCGGAACCGGAACCGGAACCGGACCCGGAACCGGACCCGCACACGCCCCCGCTCCTTTCCACGCCGGCGTCCTGACGGAACCAGTCGCGGCACCGGTGCCCAACGCCGCCCAGGCTCGGTCCAATCCGGAAAGCGACGCCCCCGCGGCGGCCGCCTTCCCCGTCCAGCCGACTGTGGCGGCGGCAACCGTGGTCCAGGCCGTGTCCCAGCCGGCTGCCCAGGCCGCTGCGCAGCCGGCGTTCCAGTCGGCGTCCCCGCCGGCGCCCCATTACGCCGCGCCCCTCCAGTCCCAGGTGGCCAAACCGCTTTTCACCCTTGTGGGGGCACCCCAGGGCCAGCACATCATGACCCTCAAGGTCAGCCCGGAAGATCTCGGTCCACTCACGGTCCGGGCCCAGATCGACGCCGCGGGCGTCCGGATTGAGCTGTTCGCCCCGGGCGATGCGGGTCGTGAAGCCGTCCGCGGAATCCTGCCCGAACTCCGCAGGGAACTCCACGGCGCCGGATTCGCGGCCAGCCTTGACCTCTCAGACCACAACGGTCCCGGTTTCGGGCAGCACGGGGCCCAGCACGGCACGGGCCAGGACCGGACGGGGACCGGCGGCCAGTTCGGCACCGGCCGGGACCCCGGCGGCACCGGCTCGGGCCCCGGCGGCAGCGGCTCCGGCCCGGGCGACCGGAACGGGCCGCGGCCCGGAAACCGCTGGGATGCGCTGGCCGATGATCAAGCCATACGCACCGCCAGGCTGTTGAACGGCCCCCAGACCACCCTCGACATTCTTGTCTGACACGAAGGAACGCGACTTATGACGATTCAGCCGATCGCATCCCAGCCGGTAACGGCGGCGGGGGAGGCCCCCCAGGCTTCTGCCGTGCGGACCCCCTCGCAGACCATGGATGCCAACGTGTTCATGTCCCTGCTCGTGACGCAGCTCAAGAACCAGAACCCGAGCGCGCCCATGGACACCAACCAGATGATGAGCCAGACCCTTCAGCTCTCCATGATGGAAAAAATGACCGAACTGACCACCAACAGCAAGGAGGGCTTCTCCCTCCAGATGCGGACGGCGGCAGCCCAGCTGATCGGACACTCGGTCGGCTACACCCTCGCGGACGGCACCACCGGGACCGGCGTCGCCAGTTCCGTCAGCTATGCGGGATCGGTTCCGTCCGTCACGATCGGCGACCTTTCCGTTCCCCTCGACTCCATCACCGGGCTTACCGCTCCGGCCGCATCCTAACCAGTTCTTCACCCGTAGAAAGGCAGTTCCCATGCTCCGCTCGCTGTACTCCGGAATCTCGGGCCTCCGCGCCCACCAGACCATGCTGGACGTTACTGGCAACAACATCGCCAACGTCAACACCGCAGGCTTCAAGGCCTCCTCCACCCAGTTCCAGGACACCCTGTCCCAGCTGCAGCAGGGCGCCACCGGCCCGCAGGCCGCGACCGGCGGCAGCAACCCCGCCCAGATCGGCCTGGGCGTCCGGGTTGCCGGCGTCACCACCAACTTCTCCCAGGGCTCATCGCAGAGCACCGGCCGGGCCACCGACCTGATGATTTCCGGTGACGGCTTCTTCGTCACCAGCAAGGGCGGCAGCCAGCTCTTCACCCGCGCCGGCGCGTTCAGCCCGGACGCAGCCAACCAGCTGGTAAGCCCCGACGGCGGCATCCTCCAGGGCTGGACCGCCACCAACGGTGTGATCAACGCGGGTGGCCCCGTGGGCGACATTACGCTGAACCCCAACACCATGGTGGCCAAGAAGACCGACTCGGTGACGCTGGACGGAAACCTGCCCAGCGACGCCGTCGACGGCACCAAGTTGGACCGTCTCGTCAAGGTTTACGACGCCGCCGGCACTGAACGCAGCGTGTCAATGACCTTCACCAAGGCCGGAAGCACCTGGAACATCGCGGCCGACGACAACGGCACCACAGCCACCGGGTCGGTGACCTACACGAACGGCAAGCCCACCGCCGGCGGCAACGTCACCGTCAACGGCATCACCATCGATGTCTCCAAGGTTTCCGGCTACGCCGCCATGAGCTCGCTGACCGTCAGCGGCCAGAACGGTGCCCCCGTCGGCAAGCTCGAGTCCTACACGCTGGGCAGCGACGGGTCCCTGGTCGGGTCGTTCAGCAACGGCGTCAAGCAGGTCCTCGCCAAGATCGCCCTCGCCAAGTTCACCAACCCGGGCGGCCTGGAGAAGGCCGGCGGCTCCTCCTACGTCGCAACCGGCAACTCCGGCGGCGTGCAGCTCGGTGCTGCGGGCGACCCCGGCCTTGGCACCCTGACCGGCGGCTCGTTGGAAATGTCGAACGTGGACCTGTCCCAGGAATTCACCAACCTGATCGTTGCGCAGCGCGGTTTCCAGGCCAACGCCCGCATCATCACCACCTCGGATGAGGTTCTCCAGGAACTGACCCAGCTCAAGCGCTAATGAGCGGAATTTCGCTTGTCCCTTAAGGATTCGGGAGACAGCTTCGGGTTTCCGGTATTGCCGGACCCGGAGCTGTCTCCACGGATCACACCCTCAGGGGGCGTTTGCGTTCCGGCGTCCGGCAGCACGTCGTCGCGTTAGCATTGGTCCCAACACGTCTGTCCAGGAGGGCACATGCCGTACATCGTTGACTTCGAGACCGTTTCTACCGTCGGCTTGGAATCATCGCCCGTCTCCGACGCCCTCGCCGGGTTGCGCGCCAACGAGGCCCGCTATTACCGGAATAAGTACGGCCACGCCTTCACCGTGAGCCCCGCGGGCGAAGTTCCTGACGTGGTTGACCGGGTGAGCCGCATCCTCCGGGATGAACGCGAGATCGTGATCGGCTCCCGCCCGCTGGAGGCGACCGCCTTCGAAGTCGACGGTTTGCGGATGGCCTATGTTTTTTACGAGTCGGGGCTGTCGGTCAACGTCATGTACAGCATCGAGGACGGCGGGAAGAGAGCGGTGGGGTTCAAACTTGCCGACGGCATGGAAGTTCCGGAGGAATTGGCGCCGCGCTTCAAGTTCGCCCGCCAAAAGTCGAAGCTGGCGGGCGTTATTCGCGGCTCCTACTTCGTGATCAAGGGCGAGTACTGATCGGGCTCACCCCCGCATTTCAGGTTGCGGGACGCAGCCGGGCAATCCGGGAAGTGAGTTTCTGGGATTGGGGTTCCATATTTTCGACGTGATCATTAGCGGCGGCGGCCCGACGGGGATGATGCTGGCCAGCGAGTTGCGGCTGCACGACGTGGACGTGCTCGTGCTGGAGAGGGACGCGGAGCCGAGCCAGGCGGTCCGTTCGCTCGGTCTGCACCCGCGCAGCATCGAGATCATGGACCAGCGCGGGCTGCTGGACCGGTTCCTCGCCCACGGGCAGCAGTATCCCGGCGGCGTGGGTCGCTTCGCCGGGATCGACAAGCCCCGGCCGGTGAACCTGGACACCGCACACGGCTACGTCCTTGGCATCCCCCAGCCGGTCACCGATCGCCTGCTGGCCGAGCGCGCCGGTGAGCTCGGCGCCCAGATCCGCCGCGGCTGCGAGGTGGCAGGGGTCGAGCAGGACGAGGACGCGGTGAGCGTCGAACTCGCTGACGGCACACGGCTGCGCTCGCGCTGGCTGGTCGGCTGCGACGGCGGACGCAGCCTGGTGCGCAGACTGCTCGGCATCGGCTTCCCCGGCGAGCCGGCCAAGACCGAGTGGCTCCTGGGCGAGGTGAAGGTGACCGCGGCGCCGGACCAGCTGGCCGCGGTGGCCGAGGAGGTGCGCAAGACCCACAAGGGGTTCGGCATCGGCCCCGCCGGAAACGGCCTGTACCGCGCCGTCGTGCCCGCGGCGGCCGTGGCCGAGGACCGCTCGGTCCCGCCGACGCTGGAGGAGTTCCGGACGCAGCTGCGGGCGTTCGCAGGCACCGACTTCGGCGTCCACTCACCACGCTCCCTGTCCCGTTTCAGCGACGCCACCCGGCTTGCCGAGCAATACCGGGTGGGCCGCATTCTACTCGCCGGCGATGCGGCGCACGTCCACCCGCCACTGGGAGGGCAGGGACTGAACCTCGGCATCCAGGACGCCTTCAACCTCGGCTGGAAGCTCGCCGCCGAGGTCAAAGGATGGGCGCCGGACGGGCTGCTGGACAGTTATTACGCCGAGCGTCACCCGGTCGCCGAAGGCGTGCTGACCATCACCCGCGCCCAGAGCGAGCTGCTGTCCACCGAGCCCGGCCCGCAGGCCGTGCGGCGGCTGCTGAGCGAGCTGATGGACTTCGAGGACGTCAGCCGTTTCCTGGCCGAGAAGATTACCGCGATCGGGGTCCGCTACGACTTCGGCGAAGGACCCGAGCTGCTCGGCAGGCGACTGCGCGACATTCCTCTGTCGCGGGGCCGTCTCTACGAACTCACCCGCAAAGGCCGCGGGCTCCTGCTGGACCAGACCGGCGAACTCTCCGTGGCAGGATGGGCGGACCGGATCGACCACGTCGCGGACGCCAGCGGGGAACTGGACGCGCCCGCGGTCCTGCTCCGGCCGGACGGCCACGTCGCATGGATCGGCGACGACCAGGACGACCTGCTCCACCACCTGCCGACATGGTTCGGGGCCGCCCCCGAGGGCACCGGAGACGGTCACGATCGCCGCCCCTGACGCCGTGGCCGCCGTCAGGCAGCCTGCCAGGTCACGGGAAGCTGTTTCGCCCCGTACACGATCATGCTTTCCATCCGCTCCAACTGCGCGTCGGGGTCCACAGCAAGCCCCGGCAGCCGTGAGAGCACGGCCTCCAGCGCGATCCTGGCCTCCAGCCGCGCCAGGGGCGCCCCCAGACAGAAATGGATGCCCTGCCCGAAGGCGAGGTGACGGTTGGGTGAGCGTTCGACGTCGAACTCGTCCGGGCTCGGGAACTGCTCCCCGTCGCGGTTCGCCGAGCCGATCCAGGCAATGATCGGCGAGCCTGCCGGGATGGTGCGGCCGCGCACGGTCGTGTCGACGGCTGAGAGCCGGTACATGGACTGGACGGGGGAGCGGTAGCGCAGCACCTCTTCGATGGCGTGCGGGAGCAGGGCAGGCTCGGCGACGAGGCGTTCCGCCGTGCCCGGCGATTCGGTGAAGCACAGCACCGCATTGCCGATCAGGTTGGTGGTGGTCTCGTTTCCCGCCACGAGCAACAGGCTGCAGAATCCCAGCAACTCGATGGGACTGAGCTTCTGCCCGTCGATCTCGGCCGCGAGGAGCGCGCTGATCAAATCATTGCCCGGCCGGTGCCGCCGCTCCTCGATCATGGCCATGAAGTACTCCGCCATTTCCCGGTTGGCTGCCGTGTGGACGGAATCGTCGGCGCCCGGGCGGGTCTGGCTCACGATCACGTCGGACCACAGCTTGAACCGGTCCCGGTCAGAGGCCGGAATGCCCATGAGTTCGGCGATCACGATCACCGGAAGCGGATAGGCGAGCTGTTCGATCAGGTCCGTGGCGCCGCCGGCCACCACCGGCTCCAGCAACTCGCCGGTCAGTTCCGAGATGCGCGGGGCGAGCGCTTCGACTGCCCGCGGTGTGAACGCCTGCGTCACGAGCGAACGCAACTGGCGGTGCCGCGGCGGGTCCGTGTTGACCAGGCTGGCGGCGAAGAGCTGGCCCGTTTCGGAGGGGTTGTCCCCGCCCATCCGGGAAGAAAATGTGGCGTGCTCGGACAGGACCCGCTGCACGTCGTCGTAGCGGAACACGTGCCAGACGCCCGTGTCCGGGTCCTGGAAAACGGGTTCACTGTCCCGCATGGCTGCGTAGCGGGGAAACGGGTTCAACGGCTGCTCAAAATCCGGAAATGACGCCATGGCTGGCCTTCCTGATGAGGCGGGCGGCCGTCGTTTCCTGGCACTGGGCCAACTGCACGGGACGAACTGCGGTGGAGCAGACGTCCAACGGGGCGGGCCGGGTGGCCCCGTCAGATCCCACCCTAATACCGCGCGGCGGCCTTGGCACGAGGAATGTTGCTGCGCCGGCCGCCCCCGGGCACCGGCACGTTGACAACGCGCCTGACGACGGCGCCTAACGAAGGGGCCCCGGCTGCCGACAGTACGGAGGAGAACACCCTTCCCCTCACAGAGCAGAATCGGCCCATGATCGTCGTCACACGCCTCAACGGAACGCGCTTCGCGGTCAATCCGGACCTCATTGAACGCATCCACGAGAGCCCGGATACGCACTTGGTGACACTCGACGGCGCCGCCTACGTGGTGCTCGAAAGCCTCGCCGAGGTGGTCGAGCTCATCGCAGAGTACCGGGCTTACATCCTGAGCAAAGCCCGGGACTTTCCGGCCATCACCGGCTATCCCCTCAGCCTGGTCCGGACTGAAGACCCGGACGACGACCCCTACGACGACGGCGCCGGTCCCACGGCGCCCGCGCAACCCAGAAAGTAACGATGGATCCCGCAACAGTCATCGGACTGCTCCTCGCCTTTGGCTCCGTTATCGCCATGGTGTCGCTCGAGGGCGCCAGCCTGTCGGCGTTGCTCCTCCCGGCCCCCATGATCCTGGTCTTCGGCGCCACGCTCGCCGTCGGGATCGCCGGAAACACCCTCAAAGACGTCGTCCAGGCCTTCAAAGCCCTCCCCAAGATGTTCCTCGGCAAAACCGCCAAGCCGCAGGAAAGCATTGACCAGATGGTCCGCTTCGCCGAAAAGGCGCGCAGCGAGGGCCTGCTGTCCCTGGAAGAGGAAGCGGCCAGCGTCAAGGACCCCTTCCTGGCCCGTGCACTGCAGAACATCGCCGACGGCACCGACGCCGAGGACCTCCGGATGCTCATGGAGGACGAGATCGACTCCAAGTCCCGGAGCGATCACGCCAACTCCAAATTCTTCGCGAGTCTCGGCGGCTATGCCCCCACCGTGGGCATCATCGGCACCGTGGTATCCCTGACCCACGTCCTGGAAAACCTCTCCACCCCGGACCACCTCGGCCCGATGATCGCGGCAGCCTTCGTCGCCACCCTGTGGGGCCTGCTGTCCGCCAACTTCATCTGGCTTCCCTTCAGCGCCCGGATGGCCCGGCTCTCGGAACTGGACATTGAACGGATGACGCTGCTCATGGAAGGCATGCTGTCGGTCCAGTCCGGTGCCCAGCCGCTTCTGCTGGCCGAACGGCTCCGCGCCATGGTCCCCGAGCACCAGCTCAAGAGCTCCGGCAAGAAGGCCGGCGCTGACAAGTCCGACAGGATGGACGAGGCAGCGTGAGCCCCAGGCGGCGCGGGCGGAAGAAGCCGGAAGAACACCACGTCGACGAACGCTGGATGGCGTCCTACATGGACATGGTCACCGTGCTGATGTGCATGTTCATCGTCCTCTTCGCGATGTCCACGGTGGACGCCAACAAGTTTGAAAAGCTCCGCAACTCCCTAGCCACGGGATTCGGCGCAGTCGCGACGGAAACGGTGGATACGGCGTCGGGCACAGTGGTGCCGCCGGAACTCGTGAAAGAGGACCTCGAGGCGTTCGCCGCCGTCAAGGGCGCGGCCACCGCATCCCCCGAGAATATGGCTGAAGCGATCAAGGAAGTGGACAAACTCAAGGCGCTGCAGCAGAAAATGCAGGCCGGCCTGGCGGCAGCCGGGCTGAGCGAGAACGTCGAGTTCCAGATCGACCAGCGCGGCCTGACGGTCAAACTCGTCGGATCGCAGGCTTTCTTCGAACCTGACCGGCCCGAGCTCACCTCCCGGGCCTCCCGGGTGCTGCAGGTCATCTCACCGGTCCTCAAACCGGCCGGCATGGAAATCATGGTCGAGGGCCACGCCGCGAACGGCATCACGGCCTACCCCTCGACGTGGGAACTGTCCTCGGCGCGCGCCGTCAATGTCCTGCGGTACATGGTGGACCGAGGCGGCATAGCCCCCGGCACGATCGGTGCCGTCGCGTTCGGTTCTGCCCGCCAGGTCAACGACGACTCCACGCCGGCGCTCATGGAGCGAAACCGCCGGGTGGACATCGTGGTCATTTCCGACAAGCCCGACGTCGTCCGGGCACTGATTCCGGAGGCCTTGAAACTCAGCGAGAAGTAGCCGTTCGGGGCTACGGCGGACTGTCCGCGTTCCGTTCCTGTTTTCCTTGGCTGTGTTTTGCCTGCATTTTTGCCTCTGTGTTTTGCCTAAGGCGTTCTGCTTACGCCACGAGTTCCCTTGCCGATAGTGGCAACCGTGAGTGTTCTGGATGAGCGGGAAGTGGCACGGGAGCGGACCGTCAGCGTCTATGACTTCCGCCGTCCTGCGACGCTCGCGCGCGAACACAGCCGGGTGCTGGAGCTCGCCTTCGAAACCTTCGCCCGCCAGTGGGGCACCCAGCTCACCGCCAAGGTCCGCGTCAAGTCCGTGGTGCGCCTGGAAGACGTCAGCATGCTCAGCTACGACGAGTACGCCGCCTCGCTGCCCGCCGTCACCGCCATGGTCCTGTGCACCGTGGAGGCCCACGATTCCAAGCTCGTGGTGCAGTTCCCCGGCCCGGCCGCCCTCGGCTGGGTCAACCGCATGCTCGGCGCCACCAACGATTCGCCCATGCCGGACCGCAAGTTCACCCAGATCGAGCAGGCGCTGATCAAGGGCCTGATGGACGAGGCCCTCGAAGACCTCGGCTATTCCCTGGGCCCGCTGCTCAGCGAGGCCGTCCGGGTGGACACCATCCAATACAACTCCCAGTTCGCCCAGGCCGCCGCACCCAGCGAACTGATGATCGTTGCCTCCTTCACCATGAGCGTCGGCGACGTCAACGCGCCCGCCACCCTGGCCGTTCCGGCCGGAATCCTGCTGGGACGGCTCAAGAAGGTCAACCCGACCGACTCCCGCGAAGACGCGGCCGCCCGCGTCAGCGCCCAACTGGAGCAGGTCCCGGTGGAACTGTCCGTACGGCTCTCGACGTCGTTCGTTACCCCGAGCCAGGTCCTGGGTCTCGCCGTCGGTGACGTCCTGACACTGCCGCACCTGGAGAACCGGCCCTTTGACCTCACCCTGGACGGAACCCGGCTGGCCACTGCCGCCCCGGCCCGCAACGGCTCCCGCGCGGCCGCAGTAATTGTCACAATCGAGGAGAACCAACGATGAGCATCACCCTGACCAAGCACGAAATGTCGGCGGAACGGCTCGTCGAGGAGCTCCCGAGCCCGGTGGCCCTGAAGGTTGTCGCGCTGGTGCCTGCCCGGTCCGCGGCGGCCTACGCCCGGCAGGCGGTCACGGCGACCTTCGTCGGCGCGGTGACCGCCGACCTCGCCCTCATGCTCAGCGACCGCACCTTCCTTGACGAGGCCGCCGGCGCGGGGTCCCAGCTGGGCCACGTCTCCGTGACCGACGTGCTGCGCCCCGCGATGGAAAGCGCCAGCTCAGTCTTCGGGGCCGGTGTCCTGTCCGACCTGCGTGAATCTGACGTCTCAGGGCTCCTCTCGGATCCCGACACGGCCGTCTTTGAACTCTCCGACGGCAGCAACGCTGCGGCCTGGTTCGCCGTCCGGCTCCGCGAACACAGCAACAGCCAGGAACGCGGCGGGGACCTGTTCGCCGGCGGGGACACCGTGGCCGGCCGGCTCGGCCGGATCAACAACATTGAAATGGCCCTGACCGTGGAGATCGGACGCACCCGGATGTCGGTCCGGGACGTGCTGTCGCTGGAACCGGGCAAGATCATCGAACTGGACCGCTCCGCCGGCGCCCCGGCCGACGTCCTGCTCAACGGCCGCCTGATCGCGCACGGCGAAGTCGTGGTCCTCGACCAGGACTACGCGGTGCGGATCACCCGGATCCTCGACGTGGCCGAGGGGCTCAGCTGAATGGACGCACTGATCCTCGGGCTGCGGGTAGTCGTGGCCCTGGGCGCGGTGCTTGGCCTCATGTGGTTCCTGCAGCACCGGCTGGGCAAGGGCACCGGACGGCGCCGGGCTGACCGCGCCTTGACCATCGTCAGCCGGCAGAGCCTCGGACAAAAAGCCTCCGTGGTGGTGGTCGACGCCGCCGGGCAGCGCTTCCTCCTGGGCGTGACCGAGCACGCCGTCAACGTCCTGCACACCGGGGACATCCCGCCCGAACCCGAAGAAGTCGCGGTCCCCGGCACCAGCCGCGGCCTGGGCGATTTCGCCCGGATGCTCGCTGACGCCAGCCCGCTCGCCGGCAACCACTTCAGCAGCCAGCCGGCCATGCCGGCAGGTGATGCCGCCGCTGACGGCGACGATTTTGCGGACGGTGTCGACGCCGACGATTTCGCCGACGGTCAGAACGGTGTCCGGGAGTTGCCGCCGTCCCGCCGCAGCTCCCTTCACCGGGGCTCCGCGGCCCGCGGCCACGCCGGCCGCGGCAGCGCCGGCGGGTCGGCCCATCCGCCGCTGCACGGCTCCATCCTGGCCGGCTCCACCTGGAAGCAGGCTGCCGCCGCGCTCAGGAGCGGACGCCGCAATTGATCTTCCCGCTCCCCACCAGCACCACCCGCCCGCGACCAGCTGGCGCAAGACCCCTCAGGCTCCTGGCCCTGGGGCTCGCCGCCGCGCTCTTTGCCGTCCTCCTGCTGTGGCTCAATGCCTCGGCAGGCCACGCCGCACCGATCGACCCTGTTGCGCCGGTGCCCCCGGCCGACCCTGCCAATCCCGACGGCGGGAACATCAACATCCAGATCAACGGGATGGACGGGAAACCTTCCTCCGCTGTCCTGACCCTGATCAGCATCACCCTCCTGGCCGTTGCGCCCTCGCTGTTGCTGATGATGACGTCCTTCACCAAGATCTTTGTGGTCCTGGCAATGACCCGCAACGCGCTGTCCCTGCCCTCCATCCCGCCGAACCAGGTCCTGGCCGGGCTGGCTCTGTTCCTCTCGATCTTTGTGATGTGGCCCGTCATCAACGAGATGAACACCCTCGGCGTCCAGCCCTACCTCAACGGCACACTGGACTTCAACGGTGCCGTCAGCGCCGCGTCGGGTCCGCTGCAGCACTTCATGCTCGCCCACACGCGCGAGGAGGACATCGCCCTGATGTCCCGTGCCGCCGGAGCCGAGAACCCGGCCACGCCTGAGGCTGTGCCGCTGCAGACCCTCATCCCGGCGTTCATGATCTCCGAACTCCGTGCCGCGTTCATCATCGGCTTCGTCATCTTCATCCCGTTCCTCGTGATCGACCTCGTGGTGTCCGCGGCCCTGATGTCCATGGGCATGATGATGCTCCCGCCCGTCATGATCTCGCTGCCCTTCAAGATCCTGCTCTTCGTGCTCGTGGACGGCTGGGGCCTGATCATCACCGCGCTCGTCCAGAGCTATGCGGGTTCAGGATGAACGCCAACGCGGTCCTGGACATCTGCCTCCAGGCCATGATCGTGGCCGCCAAGCTCTCCGCGCCCGTGCTGGTCACGGCGCTGGTGGTGGGCCTGGCCATCTCCCTGCTGCAGTCCATCACGCAACTGCAGGAAGCCACCCTGTCCTTCGTGCCGAAGGCTGCCGCGGTGGCCGTGGCCCTGATTGTCTGCGGACACTGGATGATCTCGGAGATGGTGGGCTTCACCAACGACCTCTTCGCGAAGATTCCGTCCCTGCTCGGAGGCCTGTGAGGTGGGCATCCCCATCGACCCGGCCTGGCTTGAAGTCCTGCTGCTGGCCACGGTCCGGATGACCGCCTTCCTGGTCGTGGCACCGCCCTTCTCGCACCACGCCATTCCGGGGCGCGTCAAAGCCATGCTGGGGCTGGGCCTGGGCCTGGCGGTGACGCAGCGCCTGGCCGGCGGCTACATGCCCCGGGACACCGCCGGGTTCGTCACCGGTGTGGTCCTGGAGCTCGTCACCGGGCTGGTCCTGGGCTTCCTGGTCCTCGTCATCTTTTCCGCCATCCAGTCCGCCGGCAGCCTGATCGACCTTTTCAGCGGGTTCCAGATGGCCCAGGCCTACGACCCCCAAATGATGGTCAACGGCGCACAGTTCACCCGTCTCCTGCAAATGGCGGCGCTGGCCCTGCTCTTCGCCTCCGACGGCTACCAGCTCGTCATCACCGGCCTCACCGGCAGCTTTGCCGCCCTGCCGCTGGCCGGGGGGATCGACCTGGCCCAGCCGGTGCAGGCCATGATCGCGGCGGTGTCCGGCATGTTCCTTGCCGCCGTGCAGATCGCCGGCCCCCTCCTGGTGGTCCTGTTCCTTGCCGACGTCGGGCTCGGCCTGCTGACCCGCGTGGCCCCGGCGCTGAATGCCTTCTCCCTCGGCTTCCCGCTGAAAATCCTGCTCACCCTGACGCTGGCCGGATTCATGTTCCTGGCCCTGCCCCGACTCGTTTCCAGCCTCGCCGGGCAGGCGGCCAAAGCCGTACTGGGGGTGGGCTGATGGCGGATTCACAGGAAAAGACCGAGCAAGCCACCGAGAAACGCATGCGGGAGGTCCGCTCCAAGGGCCAGCTGTCCCGTTCCCAGGACCTCACCGCCTGGCTCGGCGTCGGCGCCGCCGCGCTGATGCTGCCCAGCACGGTGGACCGGGCCGCCAACGCCGCCACGGACCAGCTCTTCAGCATCCGCGGGATCGTGTCCGCCCCGGACCCCGGCAAAGCCGTCCGGGCGCTGGAAGCCGGCTTCGCGTCCATCGCCGGGATCGTCGGCCCCCTGCTGGTCGTCGTGTTCCTGGCCGTCCTCGCCGGCTCGGCCCTCCAGGGCGGTGTCCACCTGAAGAAATTCAGGCTCGAATTCGAACACTTCAACCTGCTCGCCGGGATCAAGCGGCTGTTCGGCGCGCAGGCCGTGTGGGGCGGCCTCAAGGCGCTGCTCAAGGCAAGCGTCGTGGGGCTGGTGCTCTACACCGTCGTGCAGGGACTGGTTCCGGTGCTGCTGACCGCCGGCGGACTGCCCGTCGCCGGGGTAGTGCAGGCCGCCGCCGGCGGGATAGCCGCCCTGGTCCAGTTCGCGGTGGCCGCCGGCATCGTTCTGGCCGCGGCCGACTTCTTCGTCGTGATGCGGCGCAACCGCAAGAAGACGCGGATGTCCAAGAAGGAAATCCAGGACGAAAACAAGAACAGCGAGGGCGATCCGCTGATCCGGTCCCAACGCCGGGCGCGCCAGATGGCCATGAGCCGCAACCGCATGATCGCGGCGATCGGGGACGCCGACGTCGTCCTGGTCAACCCCACGCACGTGGCGGTGGCCCTGAAATACGAGCCCGGAAAATCCGCACCCCGCGTCGTTGCCAAGGGCGCCGGCCACGTGGCTGCGAGGATCAGGGAAGAAGCCGAGGAAAAGAACGTGCCCATGGTCCAGGACATCCCGCTGGCCAGGGCTCTCCACGGGGCCTGTGAGCTGGGGGACGAGATCCCGGTGGACTTCTACCGGGCGGTGGCCGGCGTCCTCGCGTTCGTCATGGCACTCAAGGCCCGGGGCGCCGCCGCCGGGATGCACCGCATGACCACCACGGTGGCCACCGTATGAAACACGGCAGGCTCCACAGCGTGCAACACGGCACGAAATCTTCGGGAATCAGCGTCTGTGAAAGGACAGCACCATGAACAACAGGCTGAACCGGCTGGTGGTGCCCATCGGCATCGTGGGGATCGTGCTCCTGCTGGTGGTTCCCGTTCCCGCGCCGCTGCTCGACTTCCTCATCGTCTGCAACATCCTGCTGGCACTGCTGGTCCTGCTGACCAGCATGTTCGTCAAAAAACCGCTGGATTTCTCGGTCTTCCCGTCCCTGCTGCTGGTGGCCACGCTGTTCCGGCTCGGCCTCAACGTCGCCTCAACCCGCCTGGTCCTGGGCAACGGATACGCCGGGCAGGTCATTGAAGCCTTCGGCAAGGTGACGGTCGGCGGCTCCATGATCATCGGCGCCGTCGTGTTCCTCATCCTCGTGGTGATCCAGTTCGTCGTGGTCACCAAGGGCGCCGAGCGCGTGGCCGAGGTGGGCGCGCGCTTCACCCTCGACGCCATGCCCGGCAAGCAGATGGCGATCGACGCCGACCTCAACGCCGGCCTCCTCACCGACACCCAGGCCCGGGAGCGGCGGGCCGAAGTCTCTGCCGAGGCCGACTTCTACGGTGCCATGGACGGCGCCTCGAAGTTCGTCAAGGGCGACGCCATCGCGGGCATCATCATTATCATCATCAACTTCGTCGGCGGCATCGCCATCGGCATGGTCCAGCGCGGCCTGGAAATCGGCGACGCCCTGAACACCTACGGCCTGCTGACCATGGGCGACGGGCTCGTCACCCAGATCCCGGCACTGCTCATGGCCGTCTCCACCGGCATGATCGTGACCCGGTCCAACGCCGAGTCCGACATGGGGCGGACGGCCTCCACCCAGCTGCTGCAGTCACCGAACGCCCTCATGATCGCCGGCGTCGCCGCCGTCGCCATGGCACTGATCCCCGGCATGCCCCCGATTCCGTTCGTCGTCGTAGGCGCCGGCCTGTTCATCGCCTCCCGCCGGACCGCGGCAAGCCAACAGCTGGCGGAAACGGCCCGGGAGGCCGAGTCGACCGCGCTGAACTTCCCGGAACAGGATCCGAACGAGAAGCTGCTGGAAGACATGCGCATCCACCCCGTGGAGATCCTGCTCGCACCTGACCTCGTGGATATGGTCTCCGGCGCCTCCGATGACCTCCTGGCCCGGGTCCGGTCCCTGCGGCACAAGATCGCCATGGAACTGGGCCTGGTCATCCCGCCGGTGCGCACCCGGGACAGTGTGGACCTGCCGCCGGCGACCTACGCCATCCGGATTGCCGGCGTGGAAGCCGGCCGCGGCACGGCCCCCAGCGGCCAGATGCTCGCCCTGGGCGAGAACCTGGACTCGCTCCCGGGCCCGGCGATGATCGAACCCGTGTTTGGGCTCGCCGGGAAATGGATTCCGGGGGAGATGCGCCACAACGCCGAAATGACAGGTGCCACAGTGATCGACCGGGTCTCCGTTCTGGTCACCCACCTGTCCTCGATCGTCGCGGCGAACGCTGCCCGGCTGCTGTCCCGCGAGGACGTGCGCGTGCTGACCGAGGGCGTGCGCAAGCAGAGCCCCTCCGCCGTCGACGAACTGACCCCGGCCCTGCTCTCCCTCGCCGAGCTGCAGCGCGTCCTCCAGGGCCTGCTGGATGAGCAGGTGCCCATCAACGACCTCGCCCGGATCTATGAGGCCCTCACGCTCCGCGCCAAGATTTCCACGGATCCCGAATCGCTAGTGGAAGCCGCCCGGCAGGCCTTGGGCCCCGCCCTCACGGCCAAGTTCATGGACGGCGAGGTGCTCAACGTCATCATGATCGACCCCGTCCTGGAACAACACATGCTCGAGGACATGCGGCCCGCGGAGGGCGGCAGTCAGATCGTCATGGGGCAGGAACGCCTCGACGCCGTGCTGCGCTCGGTGCGGTCCGCCGTCGACGCCGCGGCCGCCGCCAACCGCCAGGCCGTGCTTGTCTGTGCACCCGCGCTCCGGCCCGCCATCTACCGCCTCGTCGGGGCGCAGCCGGGATCCGTGCCCGTGTTGTCCTACCGCGAGGTGACCTCCGCCAACGTCCGGATCGAAACAGTAGGAGTGGTGCGCCATGCCGAACCGCTATCGGCTTAAGGGAGCCTCGCTCGAGGAAATCCGCCGCAAGGCAGAACAGCTGTACGGTCCGGCGGCCCGGATCGTTTCCGCCGAACGCGTCAGCAGCCCCGGAATCGCCGGCCTCTTCGCCCAGGACCGCTACGAGGCCATGATCGAGCTCCAGTCCAAACACGAGGTCGTCACCGGCGAGGTGGTGCCTGACGCCGACATCCTGGCCGGGGCCGATTCCGGCCCGGCGACTGGTGGTCCCGCCGGGGAGACCGCCGCCGGGGCGGCTTCCGCGGGCACTGTTCCGGGCACCGTTCCGGGCGCCGGGACCCCCGCCGGGAAGTACGACGCCGGAGCCGCGGCGGCAGCACCGGCCCCGCCGGCGGCCCGGACCGCAGCGCAGGCGGGCCCGGCCGGAGGGCCGGCACGGCCCGCCGCCCCGACCCATCACCTGCAGGGCGCCGCCATCGCCGCACTCCTGGAGGAAGCGGACGCCGCCGAGCTGAGCCTGCACCGGCCCGCTCCTGCCGGTGTGTCCACCGAATCGCGGGACTTCGCTGAGCTGCTGGAACAGCTCGGTACCGGGCTCCGGACCCCCACAGATCCGCCCGCCGCAGCGCCCGCCGCCGCCGTCGGGAGCCCCGCGCACCCGCCCGCCGCCGCCGCGCCGGGCAACGCTGCGGGTGCCCCGGCTCCGGCTCCGCTGACCGGCGTCGGCGATCTCGTGCTCCTGATCGGGCTGGGGGAGGACGCGATGGATACCGCCCTGGCCATGTCCATGGCCTCCGGAGGTGCCGATGTGCGCACCGCCGGTGAGCTCTCCGCCTATGGCCACCTGCACGTCGACGGACGCCAAAGTGCCACGGCCGCGCGCGCCCATGCCGTGGTGACGGAGCGCACCGTCCTGGTGGCGTTCGGACTGGGCAAAGCCCGCAACGCCCTGGCCCGGGTGCCGTCCGTGGCGGCGCTCTCCGCCGACCAGGTCTGGGTTGTGGTCGATGCCGGACGCAAGCACGAGGACACGGCGCGCTGGGTCGGCGTGCTGTCCGCCCAGCTCAACGTGACCGCGGTGGCGGTGGTCGGCGCCTCGGAGACCGGGTCGCCTGAAAGCGTCAATGGCCTGGGACTGCCCGTGGGCTGGATCGAGGGGCGCCCCGCCGGGCCCGAACCGACATGGCAGAACCGGCGGGAATCGTACGATGCTCCCCGGACTGAAGGGTAGATTGAGAGGATGCTGGTACTTACACGCAAGCCGGGCGAACAGATCATGATCGGCGACGGCATCGTCATCACTGTTCTGGAAGGCCGCGGCGACGGTGTTCGGATAGGCATTGAGGCGCCCCGCGGTGTGCCGATCCAGCGCCGGGAAGTCATCGAAGCCATCGCGGCCGCGAACCTCGCGGCGGCGGAAGCGGGCCCGGACGCCGAGGAAGCGCTGCGCGGCCTCATGCCGCCGCGCGCCACTCCCGCCGACGGCTGAGGACCCGCAGCGGATCAGACATGGTCCCCGCCGAGATACTGGGCCAGGAGCGGCTGGGCTGAACGCCGGAGCACGGCGAGGGACCGCTCCAGGTTTCCTCCCATGGTCAGCTGGTCCAGAAGCCCGGCCGTGCCCGCCGGGCCGGCGCGTCCCGGCATCGGGAGGCTCCGCAGCGCGTCCTCATTCACGCTGGAAGCCTCGCCCAGCCGGGCCAGGAGTGCGTGCAGGGCGTCCAGATGCTCGCGCAGGATCTCGGGCCATGGCCCGGCGGGCGCGGCCGCAATCAGTTCGACGAGCGTGGTCTGTGCCGGCAGGCCCCATTGGGCCGCCACGGCAGCAGACTCGACGCTCCGGGCCAGGGCTTCGAAGCGCAGGCGGTCCAGCACGGTTTCAATCTCGGAGGCCATGAAGCTCAGCCATTCCAGATTCCCGGCCACGACGTGCAGGCGCTGCGTTTCCAGCCTGAAGAGGAGTAGCTCCAGCTGCCGCCGCTCCTGCCACAGTGCCGCGGAGAGATCACTTGCGCTCATGTGCCCCATTCTCTTTCCGCCCCGTGAATCACAGCTTCGGGGCGGTCACCGCATTTTTCGCACAGCTTTTCCCTGAGGGTACACGCAGATCTTGGAACAGGTGATAGGTTTCCTCCATGGGTGCTGCGCCCTACTTGCGAACGCTGACTCCAATGGGGGGAGCACCGGTCGGTTTTGGGTGCGGCTCTCGGCGTTTTAAGGGTCGAGGACCCTTCGGATCCGGTCTCATGGGGGGACACAGTATTGAATCGCGTGGAACGCAACGAGATGGTCACGCAGCACCTTCCGCTGGTGGGGTATCTCGTCTCAGATTTGTGCTCGAAGGCGTCACACCTTTCTCGCGATGACTTGGCGTCAGCCGGCGCTATTGCCTTGATTACCTCGGCCGATTCGTTCGATCCAGGCCTCGGGGTGCCGTTCGGCGCTTTCGCGCGCCGGCGTATCCTTGGCGCCTTCGCAGACGAGATGCGGGCCAGCGACTGGGCCACCCGATCCGCCCGCCGCCGGATCAAGGAAACCATGTCCGTGCAGGAAACCCTGGCGTCCGCCCTGGGCCGCACCCCCACAGTGGACGAGATCGCCTCTGCCCTGGGCGTCCAGCAGAGCGTTGTGGAGGCCGCGCTCGCGGATGCCTCGCGCACATTGACGCCCCTCGACGAGGCCGTGGTGGACACCCTGGCCGCCGAAACCCTCACCCCGGAACACTCCGTGCTCGCGGACGAACGGCTCCAGTACCTTCGGGCCGCCGTGAAATCCCTTCCGGAACGGATGCGCTACGTGGTGGAGGAGATCTATTTCGGAGACCGCACGGTCAAAGACCTGGCCGCGGAACTCGGATCCACGCACGCAGCGGTGTCCCAGCAGCGTTCGGAAGCCATCCGGCTCATGCGCGACGGCCTGAGCGCCCACTACGCCGACGACCCCGAGCAGCCGTTCCAGCCCCAGTCCAGGATTACCCCGAGGCGGCGCAACGACTACCTCACCCAGCTGTCCGAATCCACCTCCGGCGGCATCACACGGGCCGTGTTCCCGCGTGGGCCCATCCTCAACGAGGCCGTCTAAACCGCCCCCAAAACGGTTAGTAAGCCGACTTAGTAAGCTGACCGAGAAATTCCTCCCAGAAGCATCGCGGCCCGGCGCCGCGCTGCGGTAGCGTCGGAAGCATCGGCCGGGGTGCCAGCAATGGCATGCGCGGCCCGCACGGCACCGGTTCTATCGAGGAGGATTCATGAAAGCATCACCAACATTGACGACCAACCTGCAGGCAGTACTGGTGGACCTGATCGAACTCCACGTTCAGGGCAAGCAGGCACACTGGAACATCGTCGGGACCAACTTCAGGGACCTTCACCTCCAGCTGGATGAAATCATCGACGCCGCCCGGGGATTCGCGGATGACCTTGCCGAGCGCATGCGTGCCCTCCACGCCCTCCCGGACGGCCGAAGCTCCACGGTTTCCAAGTCCACCGCACTGGCCGAGTTCCCGAAGGGCCTGATCAACACGAAGGACGCCATCGAGCGGATTGTCGCCGCGCTTGAGGCGGCCGTCGGCACCATGCGCAAGGTCCATGACGAAGTGGACGAGGAAGATCCCACCACCGCGGATCTGCTGCACGAGTTCATCGCCAAGTTTGAGCAGTACGCCTGGATGGTGAATGCCGAGACCATGCGGGCCACCGCCAGCGTGACCACCCCGGACAGCAAGTAGGGACCGGCTCCCACCAGCCCCCCAAAAAACAGCAGCGTCCGGCGCCGGGAGGATACCCGGCGCCGGACGCTGCTGTTTAAGGGCTGGAACCCCTTGGTGCTGACGACGGCGTGACGCTGACGACGGCGTGACGCTGACGGCGGCCGCTGAGCCCTATTGGGCCTTCGGCACCGACCGCAGGACGACGGCGGCCAGGACGCAGGCCCCGGACATCAGAACCAGTGCAATGGACGCTGTGACGTGCACGCCCGAGTCGAAGGCGGTGCGCGCGGCCGCCGTCACCGCCTCGGCCAGGGGCGCCGGAAGCATCCGGGCCAGATCCACAGCGCCGGCCAGGGTTTCACCGGCCTGGCTGGTGGCCGCCGCCGGGGCGAGTTCGGACACGCCCGCGGGAAGCCGGAGGTTGCCCTGGTAGGAGGCCGTCAGGATTGAGCCGAGAATCGCCGTACCCAGCAGGGACCCCACTTCGTAGCCCGTCTCGGAGATAGCGGCGGCTGCCCCTGCCTTGTCGGCGGGCGCCGCACCCAGGATCAGGTCATTGGAGATCGTCTCCGCGGCGCCCACCCCCAGGCAGAGCACCAGCAGGGCGGCAAGGAGCAGCGACGGGCCCTGGCTGTGGTCGCCGAATGCCACCACGAAATAGCCCGCCGCGCTCAGCAGCAGGCCGCCGGCCACCACAAAGCCGGGCCGCACCTTGCGCACCAGCGGGACCACGAGCAGCCCCGCTACAACCGTGGCGATGAGGGCCGGGACCATGGCGACGCCGGAGGCCGAGGGGGACTGGCCCTCCAGCAGCTGCAGGTGCTGGGCCAGGAAGAGGATGAAGCCGTTGAAGGAGAACAGTGCCAGGACGTTGGCCACAATGGCCGTACTGAAGATCCGGTTGCCAAACAGGCTGACGTCGAGCATCGGCGCGGTGCTGTGGTCTGTCCTGTGGATACGGGCAAGCGCGCGTTGCCGCCGGATGAACACATAGCCCATGAGCAGGCCGGTTCCGATGCTCGCGAAGGCCTCGGGAGCCGGCCCGTGGGTGGCAAGGGCTTTGATCCCGTAGACCACCGGCACCATGACCAGCAGGGACAGGGCAATGCTGGGCACGTCCACCCGGCCCGGCTTCGGATCGCGGGATTCCGGGATCAGGGCCGGCCCGAGCAGCAGCAGCGGCAGGATGATCGGCACCGCGACCAGCAGGACGGCGCCCCACCAGAAGTGTTCCACCAGCCAGCCGCCGACAATCGGGCCGAGGGCGGCGCCGCYGGAGAAGCCGGCGGCCCAGATCGCCACCGCCAGCCTGCGCCGGTTGGGCTGCGGAAAGATGTTCCGGATCAGCGACAGCGTGGACGGCATCAGCATGGCGCCGAAAAGGCCAAGCCCGGCGCGGCCGGCGATCAGCCATTCCGCACTCGGCGCGAACGCCGTCACGGCCGACACCGCGGCAAAGCCCGCGCTGCCCACGAACAGCAGCCGGCGCCGGCCGATCCTGTCGCCCAGGGAACCCATCGCGACCAGGAGTCCGGCCAGGACCAGGGGATAGGCATCGACGATCCAGAGCAGTTCGACGCCGGAGGCGGTCAGGCTGCTGGCGATGGCCGGCAGGGCGAACGTGAGCGCGGTGTTGTCCACGGCCACGAGCAGGACGGGGAACATCAGCAGGGCCAGCGCCACCCAGTCACGCCACGGTGCCCGGGGTCCGGTGGCCGCAGGAGTGCTGGTGGCTACGGTGATCGATGAAATGCTCATAAGGATAACTGTACCGTCTGGACGGTACAGTTAAGAAATGCGCGCGCGGACAGGCATGATGGGAGGCATGCCCAGGAAACCCGTCGCCCGCGAGGCCGTCCTCGATGCCTTCGAATCCCTGCTCATCGAAGTCGGTGAACGCGCCGCGACGCTGGACGCCGTCGCGCGCCGGGCCGGCGTCTCCAAGGGCGGCCTGCTCTACCATTTTCCGACCAAAGAGGCCATGATCGCGGTCCTGCTGGAACGGCTGGACCGGCTCCTGGCTGCCGATGTTGCGGCCATGGCGGCAGCCCCGGAAGGGGCGGCGGCGTACTTCATCAAGTCCTCGGTGTGGGCGGACACGCCCATGGACCGGGTCTTCGTGGCGGCCACGCGGCTCGCCGAGGTGGCGCACGGGGAAACCCTCCGCCGCTTCGCCGCCGGCCAGGCGAGCTGGCTGGAACTGCTGGCGGCCGACGTCGGGCCCGCCATGGCGAAGGCCGTCTTGTGCATGGGGGACGGGCTGTACTTCAACGCCATGCTGGCGCGGGGTCCCGGCGGGCCGCCGCCGGAAGTCGAGGCGGACGTCCAGAGCCTCCTGGCCGCCGTCGAGCGCCTGCGCGGCTGAAGCCCACACCCACACCCACCCCTACTCCCCGCCGACCCCCTACTCCCCGCCGACCCCCCTTACTCCCCGCCGAATTCGCCGGAAGCGTTCGAGTACGCCGGAAAGTTACGGCGACTCCGGGCGTTTCCGGCGAATTCGCGCCGCCGGATTCGCCGCCGGGTGGCTCGTGGCCCGTAACCTGGGTCCGCCGCCGGGAGGGAGTTTGCGGACGCGCGCCCGGCATAGGACAATGAGAGCTGTGACTGTTGTCACCCCCGATTGAACACCCAATTAAATACGCCTTTGATCTGCGGCGGGAGAGTCCTGCAAGTAGGTACAAGCAGGCGCCGTAGGAGCAAACCCTCCCCAGGAATCTCTCAGGCCCATGTACCGCCGCGGCAAGGCATCTCTGGAAAGTAGCAGGCGTGTCCCGGACATGCTGTGCTCACCGACGGTGCAAGCGGAGCCCTGAAACGCGGGCTGCGCGGAAACTCTCAGGTCCAATACAGAGCGGGGAGGAACCCGAATCAATGTGGCGTACCCTGCGCCGCCTGAGTTATGGAGTTCCTTGTGACTGTTACCCCAGCCTCCACGTCCTTCGTTGACCGGCATATCGGCGCGCGCCGCCAGGCCGACGTCGACGCCATGCTGAAGGCTGTCGGCTACGACACCGTCGACGCCCTGGTGGACACCGCCGTTCCGAAGGACATCCGCCAGGACGCCGACCTCGCGCTCGCCGCGGCCCTGAGCGAGGTCGAAGTCCTCGCCGAGCTGCGCAAGCTGGCGTCGAAGAACAAGACCGCCGTGCAGATGATCGGGCAGGGCTACTACGACACGCTCACCCCGCCGGTGATCCGCCGCAACATCCTCGAAGCCCCGGCCTGGTACACCGCGTACACGCCCTACCAGCCGGAGATCTCCCAGGGCCGGCTGGAGGCGCTGCTGAACTTCCAGACCATGGTCCAGGACCTGGTCGGCCTGCCGATCGCCAACGCCTCCCTGCTGGATGAAGCCACCGCCGTGGCCGAGGCCGTGCTGATGATGCGCCGCGCGAATAAGAACAAGACGGCGCACGACGGCAAGACCGTCCTCGACGCCGACTGCCTGCCCCAGACCATCGCGATCGTCAAGGGCCGCGCCGAGGCCCTCGGCTTCGAGGTCGAGGTCGCCGACCTCTCCAAGGGCCTGCCCGACGGCGTCATCAACGGCGTCGTCCTGCAGCAGCCGGGCGTCTCCGGCCGCGTGTTCGACCACACCGCCGTGATCGCCGACGCCAAGGAACGCGGCGCCCTCGTCACCGTCGCGGCAGATCTCCTCTCCCTGACCCTGATCACGTCCCCGGGCGAGCAGGGCGCTGACATCGCCGTCGGATCCGCCCAGCGCTTCGGCGTGCCGCTGTTCTTCGGCGGACCGCACGCTGCCTACATGGCCGTCCAGAAGGGGCTCGAGCGCTCCATGCCCGGCCGCCTCGTGGGTGTCTCCAAGGACAACGCCGGCGTTCCCGCCTACCGCCTGGCCCTGCAGACCCGCGAGCAGCATATCCGCCGCGAGAAAGCCACCTCCAACATCTGCACCGCCCAGGCCCTGCTGGCCATCGTGGCTTCCTTCTACGCCGTCTACCACGGCCCGGACGGGCTGAAGGCAATCGCCCAGTCGGTCCACGTCCACGCGAAGACCATCGCCGCCTCCCTGAAGGCCGCCGGCCTGGATGTGCTGCACACCTCCTTCTTCGACACCATCACCGTCTCCGTGCCGGGCCGGGCAGCTGAGATCATCGCGGCAGCCGACGCCAAGGGCGTCAACCTGCGCGCCATCGACGCCGACACCGTCGGCATCTCCGCCGACGAGGCCACGACGGTTGCCGTCGTCGCCGACGTCATAGCCGCGTTCGGCGCGTCCGTGACTGCCGCGGCTGCAGGCACGGACACTGCGTTCGGCCTGGACCCCGCCGTCGAGCGCACCTCCGACTACCTGCAGCACCCGGTGTTCAACACGCACCGTTCCGAGACCCAGTTGCTGCGCTACATCCGTCGCCTCTCGGACCGCGACCTTGCCCTGGACCGGACCATGATCCCGCTGGGCTCCTGCACCATGAAGCTGAACGCCACCGCCGAGATGGAGGCCATCTCCTGGCCGGAATTCGCCTCCATCCACCCGTTCGCCCCGGAATCCCAGACCGCCGGCTGGCGTGAACTGATCGAGGACCTCGAAGGCCAGCTGACCGAGATCACCGGCTACGACCAGGTCTCGATCCAGCCCAACGCCGGTTCCCAGGGCGAGCTCGCCGGGCTGCTGGCGATCCGCGGCTACCACCTCTCCCGCGGCGATGCCCAGCGCAATATCTGCCTGATCCCGGCCTCCGCGCACGGCACGAACGCGGCCTCGGCCGTGTTGGCCGGCATGAAGGTCGTGGTCGTGGCCACGGCTTCGGACGGCACGATCGACCACGCGGACCTGACCGCCAAGATCGAGCTGCACAAGGACGCGCTGTCCTGCATCATGATCACCTACCCGTCCACGCACGGGGTGTACGACGCCGATGTCCGCGAGGTATGCGACGCGGTCCACGCCGCCGGCGGCCAGGTCTACATCGACGGCGCCAACCTCAACGCCCTGGTCGGGCTGGCCCAGCCCGGCATGTTCGGCGGCGACGTCTCGCACCTGAACCTGCACAAGACTTTCTGCATCCCGCACGGCGGCGGCGGACCGGGCGTCGGCCCGGTCGCGGCCAAGGCGCACCTGGCCCCGTTCATGCCGGGCAACGCTGCTGATCCCGCCAACGGCGCCGACGGAACCCCGATCTCCGCCTCCCGCTACGGCTCGGCCGGCGTGCTGCCGATCTCCTGGGCCTACGTGAAGCTGATGGGCGGCCGCGGCCTCACCGAGGCGACCAAGTCCGCGCTGCTCGCGGCGAACTACATCGCGGCCCGCCTCAACGACTCCTTCCCGGTGCTCTACACCGGCGAAGGCGGCCTGGTGGCCCACGAGTGCATCCTGGACCTGCGCGAACTCACGGCCAAGACCGGCGTGACCGCCGAGGACGTGGCCAAGCGCCTGATCGACTACGGCTTCCACGCCCCCACCCTGGCGTTCCCGGTGGCCGGCACCCTGATGGTGGAGCCCACCGAATCCGAGGACCTGGGCGAGATCGACCGCTTCATCACGGCCATGGTCGCCATCCGCGCCGAGATCGACCAGGTGGCCAACGGCGATTTCACCGTGGGGCACAGCCCGCTGCGCAACGCCCCGCACACCGCCGCTGCCGTGATCAGCACCGACTGGACCCGCGAGTACCCGCGTGAGCAGGCCGTCTTCCCGGTCCACACGCTCAAGCAGGACAAGTACTTCCCGCCCGTCGGCCGCATCGACGGCGCAGCCGGGGACCGCAACCTGATCTGCTCGTGCCCTCCCCTCGAGGCCTTCGAAGAAGACACAGCAATCCACTCCGACGACTCCGCCAACTCCGACTCTGACAGCTAGGGACAGCCACCGATGAATGAGAATTACACGGCACTTTACGAAGAGCACAAGAAGCTCGGCGCCTCCTTCACGGACTTCGGCGGTTGGCAGATGCCGCTGAAGTACAGCTCGGAACTAGCCGAGCACCACGCCGTCCGCAAGTCCGCGGGCCTGTTCGACCTCTCCCACATGGGCGAAGTCTGGGTCACCGGCCCCGACGCCGCAGCCTTCCTGGACTACGCCCTGGTCGGCAAGATCTCGGCGATGGCCATCGGCAAGGCCAAGTACTCGCTGATCTGCAACGAGGACGGCGGCATCATCGATGACCTCATCACCTACCGCCGCGGCGACCAGAAATTCCTTGTGGTCCCCAACGCCGGCAACGCGAAGGTCGTCGCCGCGGCCCTGGCCGAGCGCGCCGGTTCCGGAAAGGACGGCGGATTCGACGTCACCGTCCGTGACGCGTCCGCCGAGATCTCGCTGATCGCCGTGCAGGGACCCAAGGCCCAGGAGATCCTGCTGCGCCTGGTCCCCGCCGCGCAGCACGAGCTCGTCACCGGCCTGAAGTACTACGCCGCAGTGGACGTCCCGTTCATGTTCGCTGGAGCCAGCCAGGACCTCCTGCTGGCCCGCACCGGCTACACCGGTGAAGACGGCTTCGAGATCTTCGTCGCGAACGACGACGCCGCCGCCCTCTGGCAGGCGCTCGTCGCCATCGCAGAGGACGGCGAGCTGACCCCCGCCGGGCTCGCGTCCCGCGATTCGCTCCGTCTCGAGGCCGGCATGCCGCTTTACGGCAACGAGCTCTCCCTGGAGGGCGATCCGTTCGCCGCCGGCCTGGGCCCCGTCGTCGCCCTGTCCAAGGAAGGCGACTTCATCGGCAAGGCCGCCTTGGCCGCCAAGAAGGAAACCGGCGCCGGCGCCACGACGGGCCGCAAGCTCGTCGGGCTCAAGGGCCTCGGGCGCCGGGCCGGCCGCGGCCACTACCCGGTCCTCAAGGACGGCAACGTCGTCGGCGAAGTCACCTCCGGTCAGCCCAGCCCGAGCCTGGGCTACCCGGTCGCGATGGCCTACGTCGACGTCGAATTCACCGAGCCCGGCACCGCACTGGACATCGACCTCCGCGGCAAGGCCGAACCCTTCGAAGTGGTCGCACTGCCTTTCTACAAGCGCCAAAAGTAGCCGAAGCTGTCCCGGGGGCTGCGTGATTGTGGTTGCGTCAGCCCGTCGGACCCGGCATCCTCTGCATGCTCGGTCGCGAAGACGCCCGCTGAGCGGACGTAACGCTCCCTTAGACGCATGCTCCCGGATGTCGGGCCCGAAGGGGCCCTGCAGCTCACCTCGGGTTCAACTCACCTCGAGTTCCAAGCCTCATTTGGGGCGCCTTCGAAAGCCAAAAGTGCTGGGGGATGTAGCGCCTACCGCGGCTCTGGGTTGTCCCAGGCTCGATCAGTGGGGGTTGAGCTTGATGACACCCTTGAAGCCTCGGAGCACCCCGGCTCTGGAAGATATCGAAAAGCCACTGTTTCTTCCGGGGAAACGGCTGGCCCCAAAAACTGAACTGAATAGCGCCGGGTGAGGGGATTCCGGAAGCGTGCGTCTAAGCGAGGGACGAGCGAGCACGCGGAGGAATTGCCTCATCCGCCACCCAACCCACCACAATTGTTGTGGCCCACGACTTTTCAAACGTAAAGGAAAAACACATGGCAAAAGTTGCCCCTGAACTGCAGTACTCCGACGAGCACGAGTGGGTTGCCCGCGAGGCCGGAAACGTTGTTTCCATCGGCATCTCCGCCGTCGCCACGGATGCCCTGGGCGACATCGTCTACGTGGACCTGCCCGAGGTCGGTTCCGCGGTGACTGCGGGGGAGACCTGTGGTGAGGTTGAGTCGACCAAGTCGGTCTCGGACCTCTACGCGCCGGTCACCGGCGAGGTGGTGGAGATCAATGACGCCGTCGTTTCCGATCCGGCGCTGATCAACAGCGATCCGTACGGGGCCGGCTGGCTCTTCAAGGTGGCCGCCGAATCGGACGGCCCGCTGCTCTCGGCCCAGGAGTACGCGTCCAAGAACGGTGGCGAACTGTGAGCGGCGCAACGGCGGCCGCGGGCACCCAGACGTTGGCGTTCGAGCAGGTCGTTTCGCCGAGCCTGGACGCGGACCTGTCCGTGCTGGATCCGGAGATCGCCGCGAAGATCGACGCCGAGCTGTCCCGGCAGCGTGACGGTTTGGAGATGATCGCCTCGGAGAACCACACCGCCTGGGCTGTGATGCAGGCGCAGGGTTCGGTGTTGACTAACAAGTATGCCGAGGGCTACCCGGGCAAGCGCTATTACGGTGGCTGCGAGCACGTTGATGTGATCGAACAGCTCGCGATCGACCGGGTCAAGGCCCTGTTCGGCGCGGGGTTCGCGAACGTGCAGCCGCATTCCGGTGCGCAGGCCAACGCCTCGGTGATGCACGCCCTGATCCGGCCGGGCGACACCATCATGGGCCTGAATCTGGCGCACGGCGGGCACCTGACGCACGGCATGCGGATCAACTTCTCCGGCCGGCTCTACAACGTGATCCCGTAT
>NZ_JBFUAA010000016.1:0-96273 GCF_056406495.1 Arthrobacter sp. P1_B9 | reverse complement strand
GTCTTCGGCAGCACCCACGGGGCCCGGGACATCGATTCGGCGCCGCCGATCAACATCAGCTCGGCGTCGCCGGTGTTGATCTGGCGGGAGGCGATGATCGCCGCGTCCAGGGAGGACCCGCAGAGCCGGTTGACCGTGGTGCCCGGGACCGAGACCGGCAGCCCGGCCAGCAGGGTGCCCATCCGGGCGACATTGCGGTTCTCCTCGCCCGCGCCGTTCGCGTTGCCGAACACCACCTCATCGATCCGCTCCACGTCCAGGGCCGGGGCGCGCTTCACGGATTCGCGGATCACGTGCGCCGCAAGGTCATCCGGGCGGACCCCGGCGAGGCCGGAACCGAACTTCCCGAACGGCGTCCTCACAGCGTCATAGATAAATGCCTGATTCATGATCTTCCTCTAAGTTCTGTGGCGCCCAACTACGCAGCAGCAGGGGTGGTTTGAGGGCGCAAAACGACCCCCTGCTGCTGCCTTGGGCTGGCTGGCCGCCCTCGGCGACTTGGCTGTGATTCGAGCGGGCCTACGCTGCCGGGATCCGGATCAGCTTCTTGTTGGCGAACTCATTGATTCCGTATTGCGCCAGTTCTCGTCCGACGCCGGAACGCTTCACCCCGCCAAACGGAAGGTCGGCGGCGCTGCGGCTGATGCTGTTGATCCAGACCATTCCGGTCTCCAGCTGTTCGGCAAGCTGCCGGGCGGCCTCAACATCCGCGGTGTAGACGGAGCTTGAGAGGCCGAAAGGCGAGTCGTTGGCCAGGTCAACAGCGGCTTCGGGAGAGTCCACCCGGTAAACCACGGCGGCCGGGCCGAAGATCTCTTCCGAGTAAGCCCGCATGTCCGGCGTCACACCGGTCAGGACGGTTGCGGGGTAGTAGGCGCCCGAGTCGTTGGGGGCGCCTCCACCCGTGACTGCGGTCGCGCCCTTGGAGACGGCGTCCTGGACCAGCTCGGCGATGTCATCGACGGAGGCCCGGGATGACAGCGGCCCGAAGGTCGTCTGCCCATCGGTCGGGTCACCCGGGGCGATCTTGGACATGGCCTCGGTGTAGCGGCGCAGGAACTCGTCGTAGATTCCGCCGACGATGATGAAGCGCTTGGACGCAGTGCAGGCTTGGCCGCCGTTGTACATGCGGCCAGCCACGGCGCCGGCTACGGCTTTGTCCAGATCGGCGTCGGGCAGCACGATGAACGGATCGGAGCCGCCAAGCTCCAGCACATACTTCTTCAGATGGCGTCCGGCAATTTCTGCCACGGCGGATCCGGCCTTCTCGGAGCCTGTCAGGGAAACACCCTGCACCCGGGGGTCGGCGATCATGGTGGCGATCTGGCCGCTGGTGGCAAACGCGTTGATGTAGACATCGGCCGGCAGCCCGGCGTCGCGGAAGACCGCCTCGATGGCCAGCGCCGACTGCGGGCAGTTGCGTGAGTGCTTGAGGATCACGGTGTTGCCCAGCACTATGTTGGGTGCGGCGAAGCGGGCGACCTGGTAGTAGGGGAAGTTCCAGGGCATGATCCCGACCAGCGGTCCGATGGGTTCGGTGCGGACCACGGCCGAGCCGGGTCCCCGGATCTCCAAGGGTTCATCGCGGAGGAAGCGCTCGGCGTTGTCCGCATAGTAGGCGTAGATCGAGGCCACGAGGGCAACCTCGCCGCGTGCTTCGGCGATCGGCTTGCCCATCTCCAGGGTCAGCAAGGCGGCGAGTTCTTCGGAACGTTCGCGGTGCAGCTCGGCCACGCGGGTCAGCACGGCGGCCCGTTCCGCCAGCGGAGTGGAGCGCCAGGTGCGGTATTCCGTGAAGGAGCGCTTGAGCGCATCCTGCACTTCCTCGTCGGTGAGTGTCGGGAACTCGGCAACGCGCTCTCCGGTTGCCGGGTTGATGGTCGCGTAGTTGCTCATGATCCGGAACTCTTTCTGCAGGTACGTCTTTGTCTTAGCAATCACGATCCCAGCTTCCGGCTATGCAGTCCAATACTTATTAGCCTCAAGATCAATGAGGATTTTGGATCAATGACGGCGTCGTGAGTGACTGCCCTCGGGCCTGATCTATCCAATTCCGACAATAACGGCCGGTCCATTAGGTATTGGACGCTGTGTAATAAACGATGCCATGGTGGGCTGGTGAAGACGATCAAAATCCACGACGCCGACGCGACCGTCCATGTCGAACTCAACAGGCCAGAAGTCCGCAACGCCATAGACCAGCTCATGGTGGACGAATTGCACACTGTATGCGCGGATTTGGAGCGCAATCCCAAAATACTCATCCTCTCCGGGGCGCAGCTTCCCTCCGGCGGCGTCTTCGCCTCCGGAGCCGACATCGCCCAACTCCGCGAACGCCGCCGTGATGATGCCCTGGCCGGCATCAATTCCGGCCTCTTCCAGCGAATCTCCAGGCTGCCGATGCCAGTGATCGCAGCCATTGACGAGTTTGCGCTCGGCGGCGGCGCTGAGCTGGCCTATGCGGCGGATTTCCGGATTGCGACGCCACGGGCAAAGATCGGCAACCCCGAAACCGGTCTGGGCATCCTCGCCGCCGCCGGCGCAGGCTGGCGCCTCGTGGAGCTCGTCGGCGAGCCTTTGGCCAAGGAAATCCTGCTCACCGGAAAAGTGCTCGACGGCGCTGAGGCAATGGCTGTTCGGCTGGTCACGGAGTTGCATCAACCAGACCAGCTGATCCCCGCGGCCTTCGCACTCGCGGCCCGGATCGCATCCCAGGATCCACTCGCGGTCCGCCTCACCAAGAGCGTCCTCCACGCCCCAAGGTCAGCACACCCGGCCATTGACGAACTCGCCCAAGGGATCCTCTTTGAATCAGAGGCAAAATTTGAGCGGATGCAGGCGTTTCTGGACCGAAAACAACGCAAAGGAACCAACTAATGACCCCTTCCACTCCCCCACTTGAAACCCAGGGCGTCCCCACGAGGGTAGGCGTTCTCGGCGGAGGCCGGATGGGCGCGGGCATCGCCCACGCTTTCCTTGTCTCCGGAGCTGCGGTGACAATAGTCGAACGGGACGAGGCCGCAGCCGCAGCGGCCCGCGACCGCGTGAGAGTGACGCTGGCCAAGGCCCTCGAGAGGAACGCGATAACCGAGGACCTGGAGTCGCTCTTGGGCCGGTTTGCGGTCTCCACGGACGCCGTCGACTTCGGCGGGGCGGGCCTTGTTATCGAAGCCGTGCCGGAGGACTTCAAGCTTAAGCAGGATGCCCTGCTCAACGTGGAGCGCCACCTGGGCACGGATGCCTGGATTGCCACCAACACGTCCTCGCTCTCCGTCACCGACCTGGCTGACTCGCTCGGCCGGCCGGAACGGCTGTGCGGGTTGCACTTCTTCAATCCGGTCCCGGCCTCGACGCTGGTGGAAGTCGTTCTTGGCCCCCGGTCCGCCCCTGAACTCTCCGACGCCGCCACCGGCTGGGTCCGCGGGCTCGGTAAGACTCCCATCGTGGTCAATGACGCGCCCGGCTTCGCGAGTTCGCGCCTTGGCGTGGCAATTGCGCTGGAGGCCATGAGGATGCTGGAAGAGGGCGTGGCCAGCGCCCAGGACATCGACGCCGCCATGGAACTCGGCTACCGGCACGCATCCGGACCACTGCGCACCACGGACATCGTCGGGCTGGACGTGCGCCTCGGTATCGCCGAGTACCTGCATGAAACCCTCGGCGAACGCTTCGCCCCGCCCCGGATCCTCCGCGACATGGTGGAGCGCGGCGAGCTGGGACGGAAGTCCGGCAAAGGGTTCTACGACTACTCCTGAGCTGTCAGAACCGATAGCCCGATGGCGGCCAGCGTTCTCGCTGGCCGCCATCGTGTCCAGCTGAGCTTCGTTGAGCAAAGCTGGGTTCTTCAACGCAGTCGTGGCGGCGGCGTCGCGCCGATCCCTCCGACCCAAAGAACCGGAAGGCACACGATCAACGGCTCACGCACATTGGAGCGGGCGGTCCTCCGCGGAAGGGCCTTCCAGAAGTTCCGGCCAGCCCGGATCGTCCGTTTCCGTGTCGGCAAATGGGTGCCCGGCGATGAATTGGTGCCAGTCCGGGAAGGGGTCCGGAGGCAGTTCAATTTCGGGCTCCGGAACGGGATCGTGGCCGGGATGGTAGTCCGGAAACGTTTCCGGTTCGAGACTATGTCCTGGCTGGTCTTGATCGGGGTCGGGGCCGGGTTCCGGGCCGGGTTCGTCCGTGGCCTGGATGTGGGGCAGCCAGTCCTCGGGCCAGTGGGGTGGTTCCCAGTCCTGGTGTTCGCTGGGATAGTGCCGTCCGGACGGTGAGGTCCAGCCCGGCGGGTGGTCCCTGCTGRCCCGGTCCGGTGTCCAGGCGGAGGCGTGTTTGAGCCGGTGGTGTTTCGGGCAGGGCTGGCCCAGGTTCGAGATACCGGTGGTGCCGCCGTCGGCCCAGGCCAGGAGGTGGTCTGCCTCGTTGTCCAGGGAATGGTTGCCGCAGCCGGGGAACGGACACCGGCCGTCGCGGAGCCGGAGCCAGTGGCRCTGGGCCGCCGTAAGCCGGTAGCTGGTCCGGCCGATTTCCAGCGGGGCACCGTCCCGGGGGTCGGTCAGGACCCGGGAGAAGGAACCGGCGCCCTCGGCGATGAGGCGGCGGGCCATCGAGGGCGGGATCGGCCCGTRSCCRTCCAGGACGGCCGGTTCGTCGGTGGCGCCGAGCAGGGMCAGGACCGGGACGGTGACCAGGACCTGCGCCCGCGGGACCGGAACACCCGCGCCGGTRCCGGTGCCGCCGTCGTCCGATCCAGCACCCGTGCCGGTGCCGGTGGTGAGGAGCCAGATGGCGGTGATGTCGGCGCGGAGCTGGGTCAGGGTCCGGGACTCGTCCGGGCCCTGGAGGGCGCGGGCCGCGGCGGTGGCCCGGTCCCAGATCCCGGCGGCGGTATCGGCCGGAAGGTGGGCGGAAAGCCAGGCCATGCCGTCCCGGTCCGGGGTGTACTCGACCCGCCGGTCCGCGGCGCTTGTGGTGTGGCGTTCTTCGATGCCGGCGGGGTGGTGGCGTTCGCGCCAGGTGCGGGCCTTGGCTCGGAACCGGGAGGGAACGAGGTCCCCGGCCGGGCAGCCGCGGGCGGGGTTGGGTGCTTCGGGGTCCAGGAAGTGCGCTTCGAGCCCGGCCGCCCCGGCCGCATCCAGGCTGCTGGTTTCGTCCACGAGGATCCGGGCGTGGGCCCAGGAGATCGTGCCGGACTCAAGGGCGGCCAGGGTCAGCGGCAGCGCCGTCGTCAGGGCGTGGGCTTCGGCGAGGAGGGCCGCTGCGGTGCGTTCGCTGACGGTCAGGACACAGGCGACCTCGGCCACCAGTGCCATCTCCTGTAAGGCGCGGTCCCGCGGTGACGGCGCCGGCGGCGCCAGGAACCTGGTTGCGTGCGCGTAGTCGGCGGCCAGCCGCACCCTCAACGCCGCGGTCCGGGCCTCCATCCGGGCGACCTCGGCAAGTCCGTCCAGACAGGCATCCGCCCGCCGCCGCAACGGATCGCCGTCTCCCAACGGGTCGGCAGCAGGCGCACCGGCGTCGTCAGCGCCGGCGCCGGCGCCGGCGCCGGCCAAGGCAGCCAGCGCGGCAACAGAGGCGGCGACGGCCTCCAGGGCCGCCCCGCTCTCTGCACTCAACTCCGCACTCCACGCTGTCCCGCGATCCATACGCCAAGCAAATCACGAGCCACCGACAATATTGATGCGACCGAAACGGTGCCCGCACGAAGCCGGCACGTTTGTGAATCGCAGCGGTAGGTGGCGGTCTTTTCGCCGCGTGTGTGGCGCCCCCGGTGCCTGTAGTCCAATCATGCACCGGGTGGTCTGGCGGGGGCAGCAGCAGAATTCGAGGAAAGGACGTCTTTGCGGACCGCCCAACGGCCGATCGCTGYCGCTGCGCCAACTGTGGCCCATGGGATCAGCAGCCAGGGCTGCCAGCCGAGACCCAGGACGCTTCCCAGCAGCCAGAACGCGAGGGTGGGCACCGCGAAAAAAGCTCTGATGTGGATCCACTGTTGCCGGACCGGGCGCAGTAGGTAGGCCAACACACAGGCCAGTGGCGCCGCGAACACCAGGGCAACTCGAAGCCATAAAGAACCACCATGCCCAAAAAGCCCCACACGTGGCCGGCATCGGTTCCGTCCAGCGCGGCGGCTACGCCATAGTGTGCTGCAACCAGGAGCAGCAGAAAGCCTACCCAGAGCGAGGTGGCGATCAGCCAGCCCTTGATGAACGCGTACGCATCCAGGACCACTCGGCATGGACGCCCGCAAACCCCTGACTGTCACCCGCTACCCAGCCACCAAAGACTACGTCGCGAAACGAACAAGCTAAGGACGCACCAAGAAAGAGATCATCCGCAGCCTCAAGCGATACATCACCCGGCAGATCTACCGAACCCTCAACCACCGGTTAGTGCTGGCTAGCAGCACCTGAACCAGTGGGGGTAGAAACCGAAAACTCTCGGTCATTGAGGATGCGCGCCAAGGTGCTCCGCCCGAGCGCGCTCATCCCTGGAACCGTTTCCCGGTAGTACCAGACCAGGCCCATTGCCTGCTGGAACGCCCAGGCGGCTCCACGCCTCCACTCGAGGTCACTAGACGCCAGCTCCCGGCGTAAGAGTGCCCGCCTTTCGTTATCGAGCATGTGCCAGGCTGCGACAAGGTCAAGGGAAGGATCGGCAGGAGCAAAACCCCCACCATCCAAGACGCCAAGAAGTCGGTCGCCTCCGACGAGGAGATTGCCGGGAATCAAATCCCCGTGCGTCATCACCGCCGGGCCAGCAGAGGGCAGGCTCCGGAATTCTGACCAGAGCGCACGGAGCCGGTCTACCGGAAGCAGGCCATCGCTCTTAAGAAAACAGACTTCCATCCACTCGTCAGAGTTCTTTAAGTCGCCGCCACGACCGGATCCCGTAAAAGGGCGGCCTCTCGCATCGGCGGCTCGAAGCGAATGAACGAGGGTGGCGAGGTCACGGGTGAACACTTCCGAGTGCGCCAAGCCATCGGGTGTTGCAACGACGCCGGGTAACCACGTTTGCACAGACCACGGCAACGGATAGCCGTGACCAGGACGGCMCAAAGCCACTGGCTCCGGTGTGGGGACGGGACAGCATGTTGCCAATTCACGCATTGCGGCTGCCTCCCGGACGAGCTCAGCGCTTATGTCAGTTGGGTCAGCGGATCGGAGCGGGAAACGTGCCGTGAGATCGGCGCCGATTCTGAATATGGCGTTGACCGTGCTGTCCGTCATGACGCGGCTGATGCGCTCGTGACCCCAACCTGGGAATTGTTCGACTACCAGTCGGCAAGCGAGGTCCTCGTCAATGTGCAACTGGTCGTCGTGCATAGTCATGCAGCTGACGTTAGCCCACTTACTAGTGCGTGGTCAGGACGAGATGGGAGATGCTTTCTCCCACGTCAGGACCTGGAACACTGCTTGACGAATATAGAAGCGTCCAAGCCTACCAATGGGCAAATGCTTCGCCATGGGACCGCAGAACGGCGACTACCACTCCCCCAAGGTGTGGCAGCCGCCGTCGCTGTCATTTGATTGTGGTTACTCCGCCGGGGCGAGTACCTTCAGGTCGAAGCCCTCGTAGCCCGATTCGCGAACTTCGGCGAGCTTGTTCCGGTAGTTGCCGAGGCCGCCGAGGTAGAACATGACCGTCCTCTTCTTGCCGGGGATATTGGCACCGAAGATCCAGGAATCGGCCTTCGGGAAGAGCGTCATGTCGGCGATCTCCTGGCAGGTCTCGGTCCAGGCTTCTTCGGCCTCGGCCGTCGGTTCCACGGAGGCCACCTGGCCGGCTTCTGCGTCCTTGACCAGTTGGGAGATCCACTCGACCTGGGTCTCAATGCTCGGCGGCAGGTTCGTGAAGGGACCGTTCGGTCCGAGGATCATGAACATGTTCGGGAATCCGGCGGTGGTGATGCCGAGGTAGCTTGTGGGGCCTTCCTTCCAGTGGTCCTGGATGGTTTCGCCGCCGCGGCCACGAATGTCCATCCGCGTGTAGTTACCGTCCACGGCGTCGAAGCCGGTGGCGAAGATCAACACATCGAGCTCGTGCTCAACGCCGTCGGACGTCCTGATGCCCTTTGGTGTCAGCTCGAGAATCGGCGTCTCCTTCACGGATACCAGCTCAACGTTGTCCCGGTTGAAGGTGGCGTAGTAGCCGCTGTCGCAGAGGGGGCGCTTGGCGTAAAGGTCGGTCGGGGTGAGCTTGCGGGCCGTCTCCGGGTCCTTGACGATCTCGGCGATCTTGCCCCGGACAAAGGATGCGGCAGCTTCGTTGGCGTCCCGGTCCGTGGCGATGTCGCCGAAAGTGTTGAACATGAAGCGGAATCCGCCGCCTTCTTCCCAGGCCTTCTGGAAGACCGCCTGACGGTCCGTTTCAGACACACTCATGGCCGGAACGGTGCTCTCCTCGAATCCGAAGGCGACGCCGGAGGCCCGGACCTGTTCCCAGATTTTGGGGTAGTCCTTCTTGACGGATGCGACGTACTCCGGCGTGACAGTGGTGTTGCCGACCGGGACGCTGTATTGCGGCGAGCGCTGGAAGACGGTGAGGTGCCCCACCTTGGGCGCGATGGCGGTGATGATCTGCAGGCCGGTGGAACCGGTGCCCATGACGCCGACGCGCTTGCCGGTAAGGTCCACGCCTTCGGGCCAGGCGCCGGAATGGTAGATCTTGCCCTCGAACGAGTCGATGCCCGGGATGTCGGGGATATTGGTGGCCGAGAGCAGACCGAGGCCGTTGACGATGTACTTCGCCGTGATGGTTTCCCCGGCGTCCGTTCCGATGACCCAGCGGTCGGCGGACTCGTCGTAGCGGGCCGAGGTGATCCCGGTGTTGAGCTGGATATACTTGCGCAGCTCGTACCGGTCAACCACGTGTTCGAGGTAGCTGAGGATTTCGGGCTGCGTCACGTACTTGTGCGTCCAGTTCCATTCCTTCAGCAGTTCGTCGTCGAAGGAGTAGCGGTACACGAAGCTCTCGGTGTCCGACAACGCACCCGGGTAACGGTTCCAGTACCAGGTGCCGCCCACACCCCCGGCGCGGTCGAAGGCGCGGACGTTGAGGCCCAGTTCGTTGCCCAACTTGTGCAGCATGTAGATGCCGCCAAATCCAGCGCCCACGACGACGGCGTCGAATTCGGCGGTGGGGGTGGTGGAGGCAGTCTGCCCCTGTTCTTCAGCCATGATGAAATACTCCTTTGTGCTTCAGGTCTTTGTAGTGAAGTGGCCGGGGCTCAGTACTTGTACCAGCCGGCAATACGGGCGAGTTCGGCGTCGGCAACCTCGGAGTCGCCGGCCAGGAACGGGTACACGTGCTGCTGTCCTTCGCCGATGGAGAGCGTCACGTCGACGCCGGCGGCTTCCGCCAGTGCGTTCAGGCGGGTGGCGTTGTCCAGGAGGGATTCGGACGAGCCCGCGGTGATGTACAGGCGCGGGAACCCGGCGAAATCGGCGTAGAGCGGGTTGGCCAGCGGGTTCTGCGGGCTGACGGACTCGCCCAGCACGCCGGCGATCATGCCCTCGAGCAGGGGCACGGAGATGAGTGCGTCCGATGCGTCGTTGGTGATCAGCGTTTCGCCCTTGTTCTCCATGTCCAGCCAGGGTGAGAAGGCGATGACCTGGCCGGGCAGCGGCTCTCCCTGTTCTTTGAGGGCCAGGGGAATGGCAACCGCAAGGTTGCCACCGGCGGAGTCGCCGATGGTGGTGATGTCCTGCGGGTGGATGCCGCTCTCGACGAGGGCCTTGAAGGCGGCCACGCCGTCTTCGACCTGGGCCGGGTGCGGGTGCTCGGGCGCCCTGCGGTAGTCAAGGACAAAGGTGACGACGCCGATTGCCTTGGCAACGTGGCCGGCAAGCTTGCGGTGGCTTGACGCGGAGCCGACGGCGAAGCCGCCGCCGTGGGTGTAGAGCAGCACCTTTGTGCGGTCGGCACCTTCCGGGAAGGCCCAGATGCCGGGGACACCGCCGACGACGCCTTCCTTGTAGGTGACTGCCTCAGGCTCGCGCGTGGGCTGGTGCCACTCGTCGAAGATGCTGCGGAACAGGCGCATCGTCAGGTTGGGCGTGGTGGCGATGATTCCCGACCAGTCCGCGTACAGGTCGCGGAGGGGGTCGGTCGCCTGAGATGTTTCAGTCACTGCTGCTTCGGTCGAGATAGTCATCTCATACTCCTTCGTATGGAGAGCGCCCCCGCGTTGCCCGGGAACGGATGGATCGGTTGTTGGCTGCGTTTGCCGCTACATATAGCGTGGGTCACATTTCTGCCGGCTCAGTGTTCCACTTTGGAACACTCACGCGGCTCCTGATTGTTGCGCTCAGGACATCAAAGGGGCCGCGATTTAGTATTGGATACCTATCAGAACTGGTGTCATTCTTGAATCAATACAGTCTGCGCAACGATGCGAGGTCACCATGCACGCTTTTGCCGTTTTCCAAGACAGCCCAGAGATCCAGGACATCGAACTGCCGGATCCGCTGCCGACAGGAACCGAGGTCCTCTTGAGGGTCATCCGTTCCGGTGTGTGCCACACGGACACCCATCTTCGTGAAGGTTCGTACGATCTGGGCAGCCGCGGCGCGTTGAAGCTGGTGGACCGGGGCGTCACTTACCCGCTGGTCATGGGGCACGAAGTCGTCGGTGTCGTCGAGAAGGTCGGCGACCGTGTGCACGGGACCAAACCCGGGGACATCCGGCTGGTCTATCCCTGGATCGGCTGCGGCACGTGCCGGGATTGCCTTGCCGGCCGCGACAATGTCTGCGCCAACGGACGCAACCTCGGAGTAGCGGAGCCCGGAGGCTACGCCGAGCAGATCCTGGTCCGTGACGAAAAGTACCTGGTGGATATCGAGGGCCTGGACCTCAGCTGGGCGGCGACACTGGCCTGCTCCGGGCTGACGGCATTCAGCGCCGTGAACAAGGTCCTTCCGCTCGGACCCGACGAACCCGTCGTGGTGATCGGCGCCGGCGGAGTGGGACTCACCGCCATCGCCACCCTGAGCGCGCTCGGGCACCAGGCCATTTGCGCCGTCGACATTTCCGAACGCAACCTGGAGCTCGCGCGGCAGGTTGGCGCAGCCACCACCGTCCAGTCCACAGACGGGGGCCTCAGCGCAAGAATCGTTGCAGCCAGCGGCGGGCCCGTGGCGGCCGTCATTGACTTCGTGAACAACAGCCAAACGGCGCCGGTAGCCTTCGATTCCCTGCGCAAGGGCGGCCGGTTGATCCAGGTCGGGCTCTTCGGCGGCGAACTGACGGTACCCACCGCGCTCATGGCCCTCAAGATGCTCACTATCCAAGGCAGCTTCGTGGGGACCCCGGACGAGCTAAACCAGCTCATCGCCTTGGCCAAGCGGGACGCCATTCCCCACATCCCCATCATCGACGCCGAGCTCTCCGCCGCCTCTGTTGGCGAGAGCCTGGACAAGCTGACGCACGGCGGCGTGCCCGGACGCGTCGTCCTGCGCGCGGCAGACGGAGCCCAGGGCTGACCAGCCATGCAAAACCCCAGGAAGGTGCCCGATGATGCGCTCCGCGCTGCCCGGGAACAGCTCATCCGCCGCGGCCTGCTGAATGGGACCCAACTGACGGAAATCGTCTCCCCGGATATCGAGCACAGCTGGCGCCGCTCTATCGGCGTGGAGGCGTCGGCAGGGCCCGAGGCATTCCTCTTCGTCAACGACTTCGATCCGGACGGAATCCTCATCCGGGCCGCCAAGAGCGTGATGGATCACTGGCTGGAGAGCCTCAACGGCATGGGCATATCCCTGTTCCTCAGTGACCAGTCCGGTCAGATCATCGCCCGCAGGCTCGGGGACAGGACGCACGGCAATCGGTTCGATGAGGCATATGCCGCCGAAGGATTCAGTTTCTCGGAGCGCTCCGTGGGAACGAACGGGCTGGGCACCCCCATCGAAGGACGCCAGGCCGTTTTTGTCCGCGGAGCCGAGCATTTCAACGAGGCACTGGCACCCCTGTCGTGTTCAGGGGCCCCGATTCTGCACCCGGTCACCCGCCGGGTGCTCGGATCCATTTCCTTCGCCTGCGACACCGCTTTGGACAACCCGCTCATGCTGGCCATGGCCCGCGAAGCCGGCGGCCAGATCGAACGCCGACTGCTCGATCTCGGCAGCGCGACGGGACTCGCCCTGGGGATGTCGCAACTGCGTTTGAGCTCCTCCAAGGCCCCGGTCATCATGCTCGACGCCCAGGCTGTCATGACCAACGTCTCCGGACTGGCCGTCATGAGCAGCGAACTGCACACCACCCTGTGGGAACAATTGCGCGGCCTCGTGTGGACCGGCGCCAAGCAAACCATCGAGATTCCCTCCCTGAACGTCGATGCCACGGTCCAGCGAATTGACGATTCCGGCGGGAGCTCGGCCTTCGCCCTGGAGCTTTCCCGCGTTCCGGAGGCCGCAAGCAGTCCGGGCAGGGCCGAGCCTGGGGTGGCCGACGGCGGCTCTTGGGGCGGCGGGGCGGCGTTTGGGCACATCATGCGGAATGCTTTCGATCGCGCAGGTCAGGGGCCCGGGGCGATTGCTGTTTGCGGGCAGGGCGGCTCCGGCAAGCTTCACCACACACTCGCCTGGCTCAATGGGCAGGACTCCGGCCCGAATCCGCTGATCCTCGACGCCTGCCTGCTGCCAGGGGAACAGGATGCCACCTGGTTCTCTGACTGCCGCGAGGCGATCGCGGCAGGCCGGAGCGTCGTCCTGCGGCATCTGGAGGATCTTCCCCGGAGCGAGCTTAACAGGCTGAAGGCGCTGGATGTGGCGGTGCGGCAGCAGCCGGCCGGGCCGTCGGCGGGCGCCACACACGCAGGTACACCGCCGTACAGCGACACGGCCGGCCCCTCTCCAGCCCGGCTCGTCTTGACGATGAATCCGGACGCATGCCCGGACTTCGTATCCGAAGTGGTGTCCCAGATCGCCGCGCGCGTGAATGTGCCGAGCCTCTCCGCCACCAAGGAACGCATCCCGGTACTGGCGGCACATTTTCTGGACGCAGCAGCTCCGGCCGACAGATCCACGCTCTCCGCAGCGGCGCTGCAAGGGCTCATGCGCTGGCATTGGCCAGGCAATGTCGCCGAGCTGCGCGCCACCCTCGAATCACTCGGGCGGGCACATCCCGGACGCGTGGTGCAGGCCAATGACCTCCCGGAACATCTCAGAAGCACGGGCAGGCGGAAACTCTCCAAACTGGAATCCCTCGAGCGCGATGCGATCGTGGCCGCACTCGAACAGAGCGACGGGAACCGTTCGGTCGCCGCGGAATCCTTGGGCATGGGCCGGACCACGCTCTACCGGAAGCTGCGCGCACTGGGGATCGAAACACCCGAGTCCATGGCGACCTGACCCAGTCATCCGGCGCCTGTCATCCGGCGCCGGGCAGGATCCTCTCAGCCAACTCCAGGACCGCCCGCAAGGCGGGGCTGGAGTTGTCCCGTCGCCAGGCCATGCGCAGCTCCACCGGAAGGGTCTCGTCCACCAGCTGCACAAAACGCACATGGGGATCCGTGACCGACTCGGCCACCGAGGACAGCGTGAGGGTACAGCCCACCTCCGCCGCCACCAGCGAGAGAGCCGTCCAGGAATCCGGGACAATCTGGACGACGTCGAGCTCGAACCCGGCGGCGTGCGTGAGCCGGCGGAGCCGGTCGTTCAGTACGGCCCCTGCATGCGGCGGCAGCGAAACAAATACGTCGCCCTGGAAGTCTGCCATCCGGGCCTCGGCGGCATCGGCCAGACGGTGGCTTGCCGGTACGGCCACGACGAGGTCCTCCGCCGCAAGCAGCCGCGTTTCGATGCCGGCGGCAATGTAGTCCCAGCGACCGAGGGCGATGTCCATGTCCCCGCTGAGGACACGGTCCATGGCAGGTTGCGCAAAATTCTGGCTGAAGAGTTCGATCTGGATACCCGGGTGGTCGCGCCGGACCTCCCGGGCGAGCCGGCCCACCAGGGTATGGGTGGAAGCGCCCGCGTAGGCCACCCGAACGCGCCCGACTTCGCCCTTGTCCGCGGCACGGACCGCGATGCTCGCCCGGCGCGTGGCATCGATGATCTCCGTCGCCGGCCCGATGAACGCCTCTCCGGCGCCTGTCAGCTTGACGCTGCGGGTGCTTCGGTCGAACAGCCGGGTTCCCAGCTCACGTTCCAGCTGCTGGATACTGCGGCTGACCGGAGGCTGCGCCATGTGAAGTTTTTCTGCCGCGCGGCCGAAGTGCAGCTCTTCTGCCACCGCCAGGAAGGCTCGGATCTGTTGGATCTCCATGCATGTGATTATTACACCTGACGCAACAAAAGGGCCATCAATAAGTATTGGACGGATAGCAATGTCCTCCGTCATGGTGGAGGGAGAGAACACTATTCGAGGAGCCCATCGATGGACAGCCAACACTCCGCCACCCCTGAGACGTCGGCATTCGGCCGCAGTCCGGATGGCCCGCTCAGCGGCATCGTCATCGCAGATTTCGGCAGGGTGCTGGCCGGGCCATACTGCACCATGCTGCTGGCCGATCTCGGGGCGACCGTCATCAAGATTGAGAGCCCGGCCGGCGACGAGACCCGGGCATGGCGCCCGCCCACCCGCGCGGATGACTCGACGTATTTCCTCTCGATCAACCGCAACAAGACCTCGATCAAGCTCGATCTGCGCGATCCGGACGACCGCCGGACGGCCCAGCGCATCGCGGAACGGGCCGACGTCGTCGTCGAAAACTTCAAACCGGGTGACCTGGTGCGCTACGGACTGGACTACGACACCGTCGCGGCCACGAACAAGGACGTTGTCTACGCCTCGATCACGGGTTTCGGGACCGCCGGCGGCGCCCAGCTGCCCGGCTATGACCTGCTGATCCAGGCCCTGTCCGGACTGATGGACATCACCGGAGCGCCGRACACCGGGCCGTTCCGTTCCGGAGTTGCTGTATTCGACGTCATCACCGGCCTTCATGCCTGCATCGGCATCCTCGCAGCCCTCCGGCACCGGGACCGGATCGGGGAAGGCCAACTGGTGGAAATGAACCTGATGTCCTCCGCGCTCTCCGGCATGGTGAACCAGACGGCGGCCGTCGTGCTGGGCGGGACCGTTCCGGCCAGGCTGGGCAACGAGCACCCCAGCATCTACCCCTACGAGCCATTCGAGACCGGCGAGGGGCAGCTTGTCATTGCGATCGGCAACGACTCCCAGTACCGCACCCTCTGCGCCACCATCGGCCGGCCGGAGCTGGCCACGGATCCGCGCTTCGAGAAGGCGCCGCTGCGCAGCGCCAACCGCACGGAACTGCGGCCGCTCCTGCTGGAGCGCCTCTCGACCCGGACCGCCTCCGAATGGTTCGACATCCTCACCGAAGCCAAACTCCCGTGCGCGCCGATCCAGGACCTGAGGGCCGGGATCGACTTCGCGGAACGGATCGGCTTGGAACCCGTCGTGACCGTGGGGCACGGCGGGAACACGCAGCCCGGCGTGCGCAACCCCATCCGGCTCTCCAGGACCCCGGTGAGCTACGACCTCACCCCGCCCGGTCTGGACAGCGGCGCTGAGCTCGTGCGCGCGTGGCTCGGCGAGGATACAGCAGTTTCGGCCGGCAGCCTTGCCGGTACTCCCACACGATCCCCCGAGGAGCACTGATGACCACCACAACGGACATGTCCGTCAATTCCGACTTCTATGGATTGGACGACTACCTCAACGACGCCGACCGTGCCTTGATCGCCCGGGTGCGTTCCTTCGTCGAGCAGGACGTCACTCCCATCATCAACGAATACTGGAAGAAGGYGGACTTCCCCTATCAGCTGGTACCAAAGTTCGCTGAACTGGGCATCATCGGCACCGCGATCAAAGGCTACGGCTGCCCTGGCCTGACCCGGCTGCAGACCGGACTCGTCGCCATGGAACTCTCCCGCGGTGACGGCAGCATCAACACCTTCAACGCGGTCCACTCCGGACTGGCGATGGGCAGCACCAACCTCCTCGGCAGCGACGAGCAGAAGCAGCGCTGGCTGCCGCCGATGGCCAGACTGGAAAAGCTGGGCGCCTTCGCGTTGACCGAACCGGCGCACGGCTCAGACTCTGTGGCACTGGAGACTTCAGCGCGGCTGGACGGTGACCACTACGTCATCAACGGATCCAAGCGCTGGATCGGGCTGGGCCATGTGGCGGACCTCGTCATCATCTGGGCCCGGGACACCGCGGACCAGAAGGTGAAGGCGTTCGTACTGGAGAAGAACGACGACGGCACCTACCCCGCCGGGTACCACGCCGAGGCCATCACGGGAAAGATGGCAAAGCGGGCCATCCAGCAGGCACAGATCGAGATCGAGGGCCTGCGGATCCCCGCTGAAAACCTGCTGGCAAAGTCGACGTCCTTCCGCGACGTCGGAGCGGTGCTCAACACAACCCGCAGCACCGTGGCCTGGGAGTCCCTTGGCCACGCCACCGCCGCTTACGAGATGGCGGTCAAGTACGCCCGGGAACGCGTCCAGTTCGGCCACCCAATTGCCAGCTACCAGCTGGTGCAGAACAAACTCGCCAACATGCTCGCGGACCTGACGGCCATGCAGCTGATCTGCTTCCGCACGGCGGCGCTTCAGGACGAGGGCCGGCTCAGCAACGAGCAGGCATCCCTGGCCAAGATGTTCACCGGGGACAAGGCACGAACGCTCTGCCGGGATGYCCGGGACATGTTCGGCGGCAACGGCATCCTGCTGGAACACCATGTAGCCCGCCACCTCACCGACATGGAAGTCGTCCACACCTACGAAGGCACCGACTCCATCCAGTCCCTGATCCTGGGACGGGAAATCACAGGTCTCTCAGCCTTCTCCTGAGCGGTTCCGATTCCCAAAAGACACTGCATTCCTCAAGACAAAGCACGGCCATCCGCACTGGATGGCCGTGCTTTCGCATTGCGGACTCTCAGCGCCACTCACCCTGCTCCCTGCCTCGGTCCTGGCCGTTCCCCCACCGGCGCAGCTTCCGCAGCTGTCATCGGAACACCTGTGACGCAGCGCACACCCCTACGGTGGAGGCAGGCACACGGACGCAACGCCGTCAGGCGTTGCGCACTAATCCCGTCCCATTTCTTGTCGCATCATCACCGTCGCTTGCGAAGACCGGAGACAGCGTTGCGCCGACCCACAGTCCTGCTTCAGACCCACAGTCCTGTTTCAAAGGAGAAACAAATGACACACCCAATGACTTCGCGGCCCGCGATGACACCGCGGCGGGCGGCCACAGCTGCGCTGCTCGGCAGCGCCCTGGAGTACTACGACTTTTTCGTGTACGGCGCCGCGGCCGCCCTCGTTTTCAACGTGCTGTTCTTTCCCTCCGGCGATCCCACCGTTGCGCTGATCGCATCGTTCGCCACCTTCGCAGTGGGCTACGTGGCACGGCCCGTCGGCGCGGTAGTGATGGGACACTTCGGCGATCGAATCGGCCGCAAACGCGTCATGCTGGCCACGGTCGTCATGATGGGCATCGCATCCTTCGCCATCGGCTGTCTTCCGACGTACGAGCAGGTGGGCCTGTTGGCCCCGGCACAGCTGGTGGTTCTGCGCGTCGTGCAAGGCTTCTCCGCGGGGGCCGAGTCGGCGGGAGCCTCGACATTGACCGTCGAGCACTCCCCCGTCGGGCGCCGTGGATTCTTCACCAGTTTCGTTATGGTCGGCTACGCAGTCGGCTGCTCGCTGGCCACCATCGTGTTCCTGCCGGTGGCGCTCCTGCCCGCCGGGGAACTCTACAGCTGGGGCTGGAGGATTCCCTTCTGGCTCAGCGCCGTCGTCGTCGTCATTACTTACTACGTGCGGAGCCACCTGGACGAAACGCCGGTGTTCGCCGAGGCGAAGGAAGAAAGCGCAGTTCGCAGGCTGCCGCTGAACGACGTGTTCAAGTACCACTGGCGCAAGGTCATCCGCGTCGCCGGGGCATCACTGATGGCAGCGATGCAGACCCTGTTCGCCGTGTTCAGCCTTTCGTACGCAACCTCAGTCGGGGTGGACCGGAGCGCGATGCTCGCCATCATCTCCGGCGCAATTGCGCTGTCGATTGTCGGTATCCCGGCGGCCGGCTACCTCTCCGACGTCATCGGCCGCAAGAAGACGATGCTGATCGCCTCTGCCGGCTGTTCGCTCACGATCTTCGGATACCTTTGGGCGATCTCGACGACGGATATCGTGCTGATAGCGATTTTCGCGTTCCTCAACATGACGCTGTTCTTCAGCTGCTACAACGGCGTGTGGACATCGTTCTTCGCCGAGCAATTCCCGGCACCCGTCCGGTTCACCGGCATGGCCGTCAGCAACCAGCTCGGCAACCTCCTTGCCGGATTCGCCCCGATGGTCGCGGCGATTCTCCTCAAGCCGGGCCCGTCGGGCTGGCTTCCGGTGGCAATCTTTGGCGCGGTTGCCGCCGGCATTGCCGCGGTCGCGGTGATCGGGCTGCGCGAGACCTCCAAGACCCCGACGGAACTGCTCGGTGGTCCCCGGGCGGCGGACCAGGTGCGTCAACTGGACACCGTCACGACCGCCTGACCTCGCTCCCAGGTGAGCCAGCCTCGGCTGGCTCACCTGGGCTCACTCGTTTCCGGGATCGGCGCCCAGCAGGGCACGTGCCTGGAGGATCGCTTGTTCGACGTCGTCGTTGAGGTCTCCGGTGGGAAGTGAGCCGAGTTCGCCGCGGAGCAGGCCGACGTCCTTGAGGAGCAGGTCGTACTGGACGTCGACGAGGTTGTCGCTCATCCAGCTCTGCCCGGTGGAGACACCGATGACCTCGAAGAGGTCCCCGGCGGGTACTCCGTGTTCGGCTGCGAGGTTGAGCATCCGCGCTGTGGCGGCCAGGTTGTAGGTAGCCAGGGCGTTGTTGAGGAGTTTCACCAAGGCCGGCTGGCCATAGGACTGCATCCGAAAGACGCGGCCGGAGATGTCAGCGAGCAGCCTGCCTTCGGCATCGGTGGGGGCGGGGCCGGCGAGGAAGATGGTCATCGAACCGTGGCGTGCACCCTGCGGGCCGCCTGAGACCGGGGCTTCGAACGCGCGCCAGGACTCCGGAGCCGACGCAAAGATCCTCCGGGCGTCCGCGGGTGCGAGCGTGGTGTGGACGAAGACGGTCAGTGGCCGTTCGGTATGGTCTTTGAGGGCCTCGAACACGGAGGAGACCTGGTCGGCCAACCGCACCGCGATGTGGACGCTGTCGACCGACGACCAGTCAACAGCGGCGAGGTCGTTGCCGGCAGGTGATTTGTTCTCGTCCGACCACTCGCGGATGCGGTCCTGGTTGAAGTCGTAGCCATAAACCGCTTGTCCCAGCTCGGCGAGGTGTGCGCCGATGTTTCCGCCGATGGGTCCGAGTCCTATTACCACATGCATGAGCGTTCCTTGAGGGTGAGGGAGGAGATTGTGGAGGGCGAGGGGCGGAGGAGCATCTCAGTCCGTGGGTGAGTCCGGGGTCAGACCGCGCTCCGCCATGACCTCCTTGACGAGGGTCAGTGCGTTGAGTACGCGCGGGAACCCGATGTAGGGGATGCAGTGGATCAGGGCACCGACGATCTTCTCTTTGGTCAGGCCCACGTTGAAACCTGTGTTGATGTGCAACTTCAACTGGGGCTCGGTGCCCAGGGCAACAAGCGTGGAGATGGTCACCATTGTCTGCTCCTGCTGGGTCAGGGCAGTCCGGGAGTAGATGTCCCCAAAGGCGAAGGAGACGATGTAGTCGGACAGGTCCTCATCCAGGCTCTTGTAGGACTCGACGAGCTTGACGTGGTCGAAGGTGTTGGCGTGTTCCGAGGAGACGAGTTCCATCATGCGGTCGAGTCCGCGCTGGTAACGATCTGTGGCCATGTCGGCGCTCCTAAAAGTGCGTAGGGTGGTTGTGGGTTTGTCGGGTGGGTTGCTTCAACCACCCGCGAAACGCTACGTTGCGTAGCGTTATTAATATTAGCGCTTCTGGCGCGGAACGGGAAGGGGCGTGGATGTGGCTAACCCCACAGTGACGGGCGAGGACGGGACGGCCGCGGCCCCTCAACCCGCGGACACGGGTCGGCGCGCGCGGACGGAGAAGTTGATTCTTGCCGCCACGAGGGAAATGCTCGCGGAGTCTGGAGTCAACGGCCTGACTGTCGAGGGCGTGGCGAACCGTTCCGGCGTGGCCAAGACGACCATCTACCGCCGGTATCGGTCGAAGACCGACCTCGCACTGGCCGTCCTGCTGGACTCGGTCGAGTACCTGGGGACGACGCCGGATGTCGGGGATACGTACGCCGAACTGGCGGCAGTGGTTGACCGCACCATCGAGCTCCTTAGCTCCACCCTGATAGGCCGCATCATGCAGGGCCTCGTATCGGAGGTCGCTGCGGACCCGGAACTTGCGCGTGCTTACCGGGAGCGGGTGGTGAACCGCCGGGTGGCAGATGTACGCCTCCTGGTGGAGCGGGGCATCTCCCGAGGAGACCTGAGCCCGGACGTCGACGCCGAGATGCTCACCGACCTCCTGCTGGGGCCGATCTACTACCGGTTCTTCCTGAGTGGCTCGCCGCTGGATGAAGGCTTTGGGGTCCGGCTGGTCAGCACGCTGTTTTCGCGCCGACCCGCCCACGGGGGCACGCCGTAGAAGCGATGACGGCGCGGGGGCCCGTGCCGACGTCGGTCCCCGGACTGTCATTCGAAAACGACGGTCAGCGTCCCTTACATGGGCGCGGGCATGTATAGCCCGGGCAGCAGCTCCGGGTGTGCCGGGACGAAGAGCGCGAAAACGATCAGCGAGACACCGGTTATCCGGCTGAAGGCGGGCCCGTATTTCCATGTCTTCTCCAGGAAGATAACGACCGTGAGCACGGCCATCCACGCCAGGTTCATCACGCCCACGGCAATCAGCACCACCATGAGCCCCCAACAGCAGCCGACGCAGTACACGCCGTGGTACATGCCGACGCGGACGTCCCGCAAGCGGCCCTTGTACCCGGACACGTGCAACAGGAAGGCTATGGGCGACCGGCAGTGCCTGAGGCAAAAGTCCTTCAGCGGGGTGAGCTGGTAGGCGCCGGCCGCCACGAGGACTCCGGCACCCACCCAGGGTGCGATGTCCGCCGCGTTCTCAGCCAACAGCGCAGACATGGCCGCGGCCGCGTAGGCAACGACGCCGAATCCGATCCATGTCAGAAGGTAGCCGCCTACCAGGGCCGTTGTCCGGATGGCCCTGACCCGGCTGCTGCGTACGGCGCGGATGGATCTGAGATACGTCGAAGTCAGGGGCGCCAGCGCCGGCAACATCATGGCTGCCATCATCAGCGTCCACACCGCCAGGAAACCCCAGAGCCTCAATCCCATCGTTCCCGGGCCCGTGGACATGTCGGAAAGGCCTTGGAACGTCAGATACCAGGCCAGCGCGGCGCACCCGATCAGCGCCAACTCTCCGGCATGGTGGCCAGCTGTCAGGCGGCTCCTGCCCGGCACCTAAGCGGACCAGGCGAAGGGGGCCGAGAATGAGTTCTTCCCGGCGTTATCCCAGGTCATCCCGAACACGTCGACGCGGGCGGTGCTGGATGTGCCGGCTGCCAGAGTGTCGGCCGGGAATCCGACCCCGCTAATTTTCACTCCCCGCCCTGTGGAATCAAATGGATTCATGAAGTCCTCGACCACCATCTCGACTGCACGGCCAATACGCACCTGGTGGACACGCCCGTCGTCGGCGTAGGCCATCTCCAGGGACTCCATGCCCGCCATTTCACCGATCAAGGGTGCGAGGCCCTCCATCGGTCCGCCGAGCTGGCCGCCGAAGACTGCACCGAGCGCTTCGGCCTGCTCGGCGGAGGCGGCGGCGTCCATCAGGAGACCGACCTTCCAGCCCCCCTCACTCATCAGGGCCGGGGTATCGGCGAGGACGCAGACTGTCAGACCGCCGACGTCGACACCGTTGACTTCGCCGGTTTCCACGTGGAAGGCCAAGGCCACGTTGCAGCGGTCATTGTCCGCCGGTGCCGTCTGTCCTGTCGCCGTACACGGGCAGACCATGTCGCAATTGCAATTCTCAAAATATGTACCCTCGACATGCCACGGCATTTAGGGCTCCTTTCGAAGAGGCCCCCCAAAACAAATCCTCCTCGCGGCCCTGAACAGTGTCAACGTCCTGCGGACACCCCTGCAAAAGGCCATTCTGGGGGGCCCTGCGCCTCGAATGAAGGGGCGCGGGACGTCCGGCCGGAATGGGCGCCAGGGCGACTTTTTACGTCTGCCCAGCGGTGCAACACCGCTGCTAGCTGGCCGGCGTCACGACGTCCTCCAGCATTGACCTGTCGAAGAATCGGACCTCACCCGTTGCCTGGAAAAACACCGGCACGACCGAGGTGCTCGGGTCCTTCGAGGTTTCGTAGATCTCAGGCGCGCCCCCGTGTTTGCGCGCGATAGTTCCAACCAGGTCAGTGCCGCGAACCCGGACAGTTCGATATTTGTAGCTCATGTGGACCCCTTCGTCTGCCGACCCCTTCGTCTGCCAAGGCAAACCCTACTCCTGAAAAAGTGTCAGCCACGCCGTTGCTTGCGTGCCAGAATCCTCATATGACCAAGGAACGAAGTGAACTGAAGAGCACCGGATACGAGATCTTCATCGGTATCCTTTCGATCCTGTCGATTATCAATCTCGTGCTCTTGTATGTCGTGCAGGACCAATACCTCGACACGGTGCTCACCGTGATGAACGCCATTTTCAGTGTGATCTTCCTTGCGGACTTCCTCTACCGGATCGTCACCGCGCCATCGGCCGGCGCCTATTTCTTCAAACACTTCGGCTGGGCCGACCTGTTGGCCAGCGTGCCTGTCGCGCAATTCAAGATCCTGCGCATCTTCCGGCTGATCCGGGTGTACCGCCTGCTCCGCGATGTCGGCGTCCGCACGATCAGCCGCGCGCTGATCAAGGATCGGGCCGGCAGTTCCCTGTACATACTGCTGCTCATGGGGATTCTCGTGCTCGAATTCGGCAGCCTCGCCATGCTCCGCGTCGAGCAGTACGCCCCAGGGGCCAACATCACAAACGCCTCCGACGCCATCTGGTACACCATCGTCACGATCTCGACAGTCGGATATGGTGACCAGTATCCGGTCACCGACCCGGGCCGTATGATCGGGGCAGGCATCATTGTCCTCGGTGTCGGCATCTTCGGCACATTCACCGGCTACCTGGCCAACTTCTTTCTGTCTCCCAAGAATCCCGCACCGCCGGTCGATGCCGCCGGGACGGGAACCGCGACGGTCGAAGGACTCCGTCAGCGCCTAGAAGAGTCCGAAGCCAAGCTCACCGAGATCAGAAAGCTGCTTGCCGGGCCAACCGGGTGAACGTTCGTCCCATAGCTGCCGCCATCTGACCCGGCGCCTCTATTGAAGGAGCGCTCATGGCGACGGGGGCGTGAACTGGCTGGCGGTAAACTCCGCTCCCTGGGGGTCCCGGATCAGTGCCGTGCGCGTCCACTCGGTCTCGCTTTGGCTAAGGACTTGGGCGCCGAGTCGCTTCGCCTCAACCACCGTCCGGTCCCGGTCGGCAACGGTGAACGAGACGTGCCAGTGCGGCAGTTCGCCGGGGGCCGTGGTCGCGATCCAGGCGATCGCATCCTCGAAGCCAGGTGGAGGGGCCAGCGCAGACTGCCTTTCCCTGATGCCCGGATCGATTGTCGCCTCAAGGTGATCACCGTAACCGGGCCTGCGGATCATCATCGCGAAGCCGAGGTCGTCGGCCTGCCAGCCAAACACGTCCTCATAGAACTTGATGGCCGCGCCGGGGTTAGGCGTGTGGAGATCGCTGAAATTCCAAGACCCCGGCTGATTGGCCACCTGTGCCCCCAAGCGTCGCTTGGCTTGCCAGATGCGGATCCCGACGCCCCCTGGATCGGTCAGCGCCGCACTGCGGCCGCCTTCTCCAGCGTCTGCGGCTGCCGACCGTACCGTAGCGCCGGCAGCGACCAGACGCTGCACTGCGGTATCCGCGTCCTCGACGGATACGTAGGTATTCCATGTCGCGGCACCCCGGGTGTCCGCCATCCCGGCGACGTCCTGGCCATCGAGCTTGGCAATCACGTATCGGCCTGGCGCGCCCGCCGGCACGGCGTCCTCGAACGTCCAGCCAAAGAGGCCGGCATAGAACTCGGCGGCCGCCTCGACGTCGGGCTGCTCGGTGTCGATCCAACACGGTACGCCCTCAGGGTAGGTTCGCTGGGTCATGTCTCGCTCCCGCAGTCCCTTTCGTAGTACCGCCTGGCGTGATCAGTCCTCGGCCGGGGCATCGGCTTCAGCCTCAAGCTCGGCTTCGAGCTCGGCTTCGGCCACTGCGATGACAAAGCCGAGCGCAATGGCGAGGTTTGCTGCCTGCCGCCACGATCCGGGGAGTGCCGACAATGGGCGCAACTGCGATGACGATGCCCTGGACATCATCTGCCGTGACGCCGGCGTCGACCACCGTACCGGCGTTGAGCAGGTAGGAGGCGGGTGGAGCGTCGACGGAGACGAGGGCCGCGATACGGGCCAGCATCAACTCGCGGGGAACAAGTGTGGAGCGTTCGAGCGACACGGCGGTGATGTCGGCGAGGGCGTCGACGACGGGGGTTTCTTCTTCGGCCATGATCATGTCTCCATCTGGATTCGGTGTTGGGTGCCGAGCCGACGGCACGGGCGAGGGGCCCGGCCCGTCTGCAAAGTAACCCTGTACGTCCCAGGGAGACATCACCCCCGCGGGATGAACCGATCGCCGGCCATCGGACTCCGTAACAGACGGGCCCCGACGGCGAAAGGATCACTTCTCGGTAGCCGCCAAGTAGCGAGGTCGCCTTTGACGCACAATTGCTGACCCGCCCAAAAGGATTTGAGCCCGATGTATCCGTCGGCCCCAATGCCGAGAGATATACCCGTTACGGTGTCGGCTGGAAGAAGGTCTGGATGAAACGTAGGAGTCGGTGAGTCCGTCATATGTGGGGCCGAAATCGGCCATGGGGCGTGGCTGCCCCACGGGCAGCGCATCAAGTAGATCGTTCGTTGCGGATGAGCCGGATGTCAAGAAGCGGCTGCCATGCTTGTCCCATGGATGACCAGGTTGGTGCCGCGCAGCCGCAACCCCGGCCGTCTGCCTATCGGACCGGGCGGATGGAAGCATTCAGCGACGGCGTGTTCGCCATCGCGATAACGCTCCTCATTTTGGAGATCTCGGTCCCTGCCGGCTCCCACGAGAACCTCGTCGGCGCGCTGGTCGACCTGTGGCCGTCGTACTTAGCCTACTTGGTCAGCTTCTCGACGATTGGGGCGGTCTGGTTTGCCCACACCGTTATCACCGAATACCTCGACCATGCCGACTCGGTGTTCGTACGGCTGAACCTGTTACTGCTCCTGGTTGTCTCGTTCCTGCCGTTTCCGACGAAGTTGCTGGCCGAATTCATCCACGAAGCCGGGCCCGAGCGGATCGCGGCGACCGTCTACGGCATCAACCTGCTCCTATCGATGATCATGATTTCGGTGACCTGGCGATATGCTGTCCGCGCGCGTCTCGTGCGCCCGGATCTGGCTGATGAGGATGTGAAGACCCTCACCAAACGGCTCACGCCCACGCTGGGCGTGTACGTCGCAATGATCCTGATTGGGCTGGTCCAGCCAGTCATCGCCGTGTTCGGCTACCTGGCACTCGCCCTGTTTATCCTCCTGCCGTTCAGCGCCATCCGGCGCCGTTCCCGTTCCGCTTGACCGGCGGGTAGGCAGAATCGGGGGCTTTGCATTCAAGATTCCTGTCGATGCGCTGCGGCCGCCACGGCGGGCTGAGCATCGGTTCATCCCATGGGGGTGATGTCGTCCTCCGCTTTCGAGGGTTACGTTGATGTCGAGTCGCAGCGACCGGCCCCGGTCGCGCCACTCGCCATACAATCACCGCAACCAGATGGAGACATGGCCATGGCCGAAGAAGAAACCCCGATCCTGGACGCCCTCGCCGACCTCACCGCCGTATCGGTTGAACGCTCGACGCTTGATCCTCGCGAGTTGATGCTGGCCCGGATCGCTGCCCTCGCCGCCGTCGACGCCCCGGCCGCGTCCTACTTTTTCAATGCCAGTACCGCGATGGATGTCGGCATCACCAGTGAGGACATCCAGGGCATCCTGATCGCTGTTGCCCCAATCGTCGGCACCCCCCGGATCGTGGCGGCAACCGGCAACCTAGCCAGCGCCCTGGGCTTCGCCCTCGAATTGACCGAGGCTATGGCCGAGGCAGAAGCGGAAGCCGAGGGCTAATCCCGTCCGGACCACGGCGCCGTGGCGCGCGGGCTCGTGGGAGGGGAACCTGCACGGGCGGCATATCGCCTTCGGGCTACGCCGGAATGATCCTCGTCCCGGTCTGTGCAGACGACGTCGTGGGGTCCGGTGCTGACGTTCTCCCCTCCGGTCCACGCATTCCGGCTCAATGTGGCAGGGGACGCGTAGATCTGCCCCGGGTGGTTATGACCGGTTTGGATCTCACGGATAGGCGGTTATTTCTGGCCCCACCTCGTGACTCGCCGGCACCCTGGTGGATGGAGCCGAGAGTGGAGTTGTTCGCGCGGATCCGAAGCGATGCCCGGGCATGTCGGTTCGTGGTCTTGCGGCCCTCCGCAGGGTTCACTGGAGTCGTGTCGGCCGATCAGGACGAAGCGGCTTCGATGAACTTCTCGTCACCCACCTTCACGGCCTTGACACCGGACGCTGTCTCCGGACGGTGTGGGGCAGGACCGACCCGTCAAAGGCAAGCGGCCTTTCGCACCCGGACCGGGGCGCTGGCCAAACCGGTAGCGAAGGTCCAACTCTTGCCCCGGCAGGCACACACGGGCAGTGCCAAAAGTCATTGGTTCGGCGAAGAACCCTGGCAGGCAGCCGGGCCGGGGAGGCCCAGCTAGGTTGGCTCGGTGAGCAGCTTTCTGATCTCGGTGAGCTTGGCTTCGGACTCTTCGAGGCGCAGGCGGAGTGCTTCGACCGTCGCGCTGGTGTTGGCCGCATCGACGGGCGGTGCGGGTTCCTTTTTCCGGGGAGCCAGGAAGAAGTTGGCCAGGTAGCCGGTGAAGGTGCCGAAGATGCCGACACCGACGACGATGATGCCCGTACCGAGAATACGGCCGGCACCGGTGACCGGATACTGGTCACCGTATCCCACTGTCGAGATCGTGACGATCGTGTACCAGATGGCGTCCGAGGCCGTCGTGATATTGGCCCCCGGCGCATACTGCTCGATGCGGAGCATCGTGAGGCTTCCGAATTCCAGTACGAAAATGCCCATGAGCAGCAGKATGTACAGGGAGCTGCCGGCCCGGTCTTTGCTCAGTGCGCGGCCGATTGTCCGGATGCCGACGTCGCGGAGCAGGCGGTACACCCGAATCAGCCGGAAGATGCGCAGGAACTTGAGTTGCGCGAAGGGCATGCTGGCCAGCAGGTCGGCCCAGCCGAAGTGCCTGAAGAAATAGGCGCCCGCCGATGGCGCGGTGAGGATCCGGTAGAGGAAGTCGGCGAGGAAGATCACGCTGAAAAGGGCGTTCATCACCTCGAGCACGGTGTCGAGCGACTGCTCCCGCGCGGCATACACGAGCACGAGATTGACGATCGACAGGAGCGAAAGTATTCCGATGAAGATCTCATATCCGATGCTCTTCAGTTCACTGCGTTCCCTGGTCATGTGAGGATTCTGGCACGAAAGCACTCAAGTACCCGACACTTTTTGCCCTTCTCTGACCGGACCGCAGTGCCGCTGTTCAACAGCCTGGCGCGCAAGTACCCGGCCTGGGGCCTCGCCGGGATCGAGGCAGGCGCATGGTCTAAATGTCGTTAGCCGCTCCCCCACGGCGACGACCGCTGCATGCACGCCGCCACGAAAATTCCCCTGCATTAAGTAGTCTTACTATGCAAGCTTCCAGCAGAGTCGAGGAGGTTAAAGTGGCCGGACATTTGGAGTTGGAGCACTCGCTGCAGAGTGGTGGCGGCGTTCTGATCGTGGACGCTGAGAAGTCTTTGACAGGTACTTCGGACGCCGGTCTGGAAAGATCCGTTATGGGCCGAGCCGTTGCCTGGTCAGGCACATGCGGCCGCCCTCAACCAAAGGTGGGGTAGCAATGGTGCCAGGTTCAAAATCCGAAAAGAAACGCGGGGTCCTTTTCGACGTCGACGGGACCTTGATTGACTCCAGCTATTTCCATGCCCTTGCCTGGTGGCAGGCGTTCCGGCGGGAGGGGCTGGACATCCAGATCTCGGCTATCCACCGCTGCGTCGGCATGGGCGGCGACAAGCTCATCGAACACTTGGTCCCCGGGTGCACCACGGACATGCAGGAAGACCTCAAATCCGCGCACGGCGCCGTGTTCTCCACGTTTTGGCCTTCCCTGCGCCCCTTCGACTCTGCCCGGGACCTCCTGGCCGCCTGCTCCGGCGCCGGGCTGGCCGTGGGTTTGGCATCATCAGCGCAGGAGCGCGACCTGGACGTCGCCCGGCGCCTCCTGGACGCCGGCACGTCCATCGATGCGTGGACCAGTTCCAACGACGCCGACGAGAGCAAGCCCGCTCCCGACATTCTGCTGGCGTGCCTGGACAAGCTTGAGCTCAGCCCGGCGGACGTCGTGTTTGTTGGCGACGCCGTCTGGGACGTGCTGGCCGCGGCGGCAATTGGAGTTCCCGCCATTGCCCTGACCTGTGGCGGAATCAGCGAAGCCGAGCTGCGGGAGGCCGGTGCCGCCGAGGTTTACGACAATCCGCGGCACCTGTTGGAGAACCTTGAAAGCAGCGCGATTGGAAAGCTGAGCGCCTGAAGCCTTCCGCCCAGGCGGCTTCCAAAGCCTGAACGGCCGCCCAGGCAGCACGGTCTGGAATTCTCAGTCCGTGCTGCCCGGCGGGTGTCCGGCCTGTCTTACTTGGACGCCGCGGCTGTCAGTTCGCCCCGGCGCCGACGCCTGCCTCGACGGCCGGGCCGGCTGTGGCGCCGGCAAGGCGCAGCCAGGTGTCCACCACGGTGTCGGGGTTCAAGGAAACCGAATCGATGCCTTCCTCGACCAGCCACTCGGCGAAGTCCGCGTGGTCGCTCGGACCCTGGCCGCAGATGCCGACATATTTGCCGCGCGCCTTGCAGGCCGCGATGGCCATGCTCAGGAGCTTCTTGACGGCCGGATCGCGTTCATCGAAGCCGCCGGAGACAATCGCGGAGTCCCGGTCCAGGCCCAGGGCCAGCTGGGTCATGTCGTTGGAGCCGATGGAGAACCCGTCGAAGTAGTCCAGGAACTCATCGGCGAGCAGCGCGTTGGATGGGATCTCGCACATCATGATCACCTCTAGGCCATTCTCGCCGCGGGTGAGGCCGTTCTCCCCCAGCAGTTCGATAACGCCGCGGGCCTCATCCAGGGTCCGTACGAACGGGATCATCAGCTTGACGTTGGTCAGGCCCATCTCGTTGCGGACAAAGGACAGGGCCTCACACTCGAGGTCGAAGCAGTCCCGGAAGGACGGCTCCAAGTAGCGTGAGGCGCCGCGGAAGCCGATCATCGGGTTCTCTTCGTGCGGTTCGTAGGCGGGCCCGCCGATCAGGTTGGCGTACTCGTTGGACTTGAAGTCGGACATGCGCACAATCACGGGTTCCGGCGCGAACGCCGCCGCGATGGTGGACACGCCCTCGGCCAGGCGCTTGATGTAGTAGTCGCGCGGGCTCTCGTACGCGGCGATGCGCTCACGGATTTCCGCGGCGACGTCCGCCGGCTGCTCGTCGAGATTCAGCAGTGCCTTGGGGTGGATGCCGATCTGGCGGTTGATGATGAATTCGAGCCGGGCCAGGCCCACTCCGTGGTTGGGCAGTTGCGCGAACGTGAAAGCCTGCTCCGGGGTGCCGACGTTCATCATGACCTTGACGGGGGCCTCGGGCAGCTGGGTAATCTCGGTTTCCTCGACGCTGAAGTCCAGGAGCCCTTCGTAGATCACGCCGGTTTCACCGTCGGCGCAGGACACGGTTACGTCGAGGCCGTCGGAGAGGGCATCGGTGGCGTCCCCGGTGCCGACGACGGCGGGAATCCCCAGTTCCCGGGCAATGATGGCGGCATGGCATGTGCGGCCGCCGCGGTTGGTCACGATGGCGGAGGCCCGCTTCATGATCGGTTCCCAGTCCGGGTCGGTCATGTCGGCGACGAGGACATCACCGGTTTTGAAGGCGGCCATCTGGTCGATCGCGGTGAGGATGCGGACGCTGCCGGCGCCGATTCGCTGGCCAATGGCGCGGCCCTCGACCAGCACCCGGCCGGTCCCGTTGAGCCGGAACCTGCTCAGGCTGCCGGAGGCCCGGCGGGACTGCACGGTCTCCGGGCGCGCCTGCAGGATGTACAGGCCGCCGTCGATCCCGTCCTTGCCCCATTCGATGTCCATGGGGCGGCCATAGTGGTTCTCGATGGCGACGGCGTGCCGGGCGAGCTGCTCGACGTCGTCGTCAGTGAGGCTGAAGCGGTTCCGCAGGAACGCCTCGACCGGCACGAAGTCGATGGTGCGGCCGATTTCGCGGCTGCTCGTGTAGGTCATCTGCAGGGCCTTCTCGCCCAGTCCGCGCTTGAGGATTGCGGGCCGGCCGGCCTTCAGCGCGGGCTTGTAGACGTAGAACTCGTCGGGGTTGACGGCGCCCTGGACGACAGCCTCGCCGAGGCCGTAGGAGGACGTGACGAACACGGCGTCCTGGAACCCGGACTCTGTGTCCATGGTGAACATGACGCCGGAGGCGCCGACGTCGGAGCGCACCATGCGCTGGATGCCGGCCGAAAGCGCCACCTCGGCGTGCTCGAACTTGTGGTGCACCCGGTAGGCGATCGCCCGGTCGTTGTAGAGGGACGCGAACACGTCCTTGATGGCGAGCAGGATGTTCTCGATGCCGCGGACGTTCAGGAAGGTTTCCTGCTGCCCGGCGAAGGAGGCATCGGGGAGGTCTTCCGCGGTCGCGCTGGAACGGACGGCCCAGGACAGGTCCTCAGAGCCGCCGTGCTTGTCCACCAGCTGCTGGTAGGAGTTCCGGATCTGCGCTTCGAAGTCAGGCAGGAAGGGCGTCTCGCGCATGAGGGCCCGGATCTCCTGCCCGGCGGCTGCCAGGGCGGTGACGTCATCGGTGTCCAGGCCGGCCAGCCGGTCGGCGATCTTCTGGTCGAGGCCCGAATCCGCCAGGAAGTTGCGGTAGGCATCCGCGGTGGTGGCGAAGCCGTCGGGAACCTGGACGCCGGCGGAGGTCAGGTTCTGCACCATCTCACCGAGGGAGGCGTTCTTTCCGCCCACGCGGTCCAGGTCCTTGAGTCCGAGTTCTGAGAACCACAGGATGTCTGTCGTCATAGTTACTGCTCCTTTGCAGATGATGGCATGCAAGTGCGCCGCCCCGCTTGCGGCGATGGCCGGTTGATGGGCGCAAGTCCTGTCCACAGTGACAGGTCTCCAGCGCACTTTCCACATGACGTGCGCCACACTAAGTTTGTGAAACTTTTCCCTAATGCTTGAGGTTCATCCGCTGCAGGATGGTTGCCGCCATTTCCTCGACGGACACCGTGGCCGAATTCAGGTACGGAATCCTATGGGAGACGTACAGCTGCTCGGCGCTGCGCAGCTCGAAGCCGCACTGCCGCAGCGACGCGTAGGGTGAGCCCCGGCGCCGTTCGGTGCGGATCTGGCTCAGGCGCAGGGGGTTGGAGGAGAGCCCGAAACACTTCTCAACGAAAGGCCTCAGCGGCTTGGGTAGCCCTTCCCGTTCAAAGTCTTCGTCCACCAGCGGGAAGTTGGCGGCGAAAATGCCGTGCTGCAGGGCCAAGTACATGGTGGTGGGCGTTTTTCCGCAGCGGGACGGCGCCACCAGGATGACTTGGGCCTTTTCGAGCGCCCGCAGGCTTTGGCCGTCGTCGTGTTCCATGGCGTATTCGACGGCGGCCATCCGGGATTGATACCGCTCCGCATTGCCCAGGCCATGGGCCCTGCCGGGTTCGCCGCTGGCCGGCGAACCGAGGGCCTGCTCCAGCTGTCCGACATGTGTCCCGATGAGATCCACGATGATCCCCTGGCACGTACCCAGGACCTGGCGGATATCGCTGCTTACCGCGGTGGAAAAGACGATCGGCTGCAGGCCCGTGGCGGCCAGTTTGTCGATAGTGCCGACCACCGTCCTGGCCTGTTCGACCGTGGTGATGAAGGGGACCGTGATGCGGTCAAAGTGGTTCGCGGGGAACTGCGTCAGCAAAGTGTTGCCGAGCGTTTCCGCGGTGATGCCGGTGCTGTCCGAAAGGAAGTAGACAGGCCGAAGATCGTCTTTGGTCATGAACGCATTCTCCCCCACGCCGGGACCGATCCGGTATCGGGCAGCCGGCGGGTCCCTACCCCGCCTCCGGTCCCGGACGTAGACTGCTCGCTTACAACGCCACCAGCTATCCGGGAGATCGACATGAACTATGCAGGGACCGGGAACGAGAAGGCCGTCACGGCAAGTGACCTTAACCGGACACATGTCGGACTGACCGTGAGCTTCCAGCCGGACGAATTTACCGTGGTCTTCGGCCGGATTGGCGCCATTGCGCGCAAAGAGGGTGGTGTGACCATCGCGCTGGCAGGGGTGGACGGTGCGGGTGGCCTGGCGTCCCATTACAGCCTGCCTCCCGCCCAACAGGTCTACGTCCAGCCGGACATGCTCACCAATACGGAGACGACCATCAAGGATTTGTTCGGCAAGGTGCAGGAGAATCTGCGGAGCCACAAGGGAGATCAGCGGCCGGACACCGTGTAGGGCGTCACTGACCCCTGACACGGTCACAGTGCTACGTGTTGAGGTCCCAGTGGACACGGATCGCTTCGGCAACCGGTCCGGCGGTGACATCAATCCGGAAAGCAACGGGCGCGGTCCCAGTCTCTTCGATGACAGCGTCATGGTAAACGCGGCCGCAAGAGGAGCACAAGGTGTAGAGATCCTCGTCCTCAGGCCAGGTAGCCAGCCCCGCGGGCACGGGAACGTTTCCGCCAATGTGAACGGGCATGCCCTGTGAGTTGGCCTGAATCAATCCCTCGCTGCTGACGGTATTGCCGCATACGCAGGTGATGGTGGTGACGTCATGATCAATGACCTCGGCGAATTCGGTATCCATGATCAGTTCCCCTCAGGTTCCGCAGAAGGTCCGGTACGGGCCAAAGCTTTCCGGGGCGGCAGCGGCGTAGCGCTCGAGGCCGGACCGCTCGTCGAAAGGTGAGGCGACTGCGTCCAGCAGCCGTGCCAGCGGATCCAGGTTTCCGACGGTAGCGGCCGCCAGGGCCTCCTCCACCAGGTGGTTCCGCGGGATGCAGACCGGGTTGACCCGGTCCATGGCGTCAGCATCCGGTGCCAAGGCACGCCATCGCCCCACCCAGGCATCGAAAGCTGCCGTGTCCTGAGCCTGGCCCCGGGCGGCTTCGGCACGGCCGCGGGCGGCATTGCCGAGGTGCCGGAAAAACGAGGTGTAGTCGGCCCGTGACTCCTGCATTAAAGCCACAAGTTCGTCCACGAGAGGCGAGGCCACGTCGTCGTCGAGCCCGTCACGGAACCCCAGCTTGGCCTTCATGCCTGCCGACCAGGCGTCACTGTACTGCCGGCGGAACTCGCCGAGTGCTCCCACCGCGAGCTCGACCGCCTGCTCCTCGTCGTCGTGGAGCAGGGGCAGAAGCGACTCCGCGAGCCGGGCAAGATTCCACTCCGCCACCACCGGCTGGTTGCGGTAGGCGTAGCGCCCGCTCTCGTCGATCGAACTGTAGACGGCGGCCGGGTCGAAGCCTTCCATGAAGGCACACGGCCCGTAGTCGATCGTTTCGCCCGAAATCGTCATGTTGTCGGTGTTCATGACCCCGTGAACGAATCCGACGAGCATCCACTGGGCCACCAGCGAAGCCTGGGCGGATATGACCCCTTGGAAGAGTGCGAGATATCGGTTCCCGGCCTCCGCGGCGGCGGGGTGGTGACGGGTCAGGGCGTAGTCGGCGAGGCGGCGAAGGAGGCCGATGTCGCCCGTAGACCGGGCGTACTGGAAGCTGCCGACGCGCAGGTGGCTGCTGGCTATCCGGGTCAGAATGGCGCCGGGCAGGAGCGTCTCGCGCTGCACCGAACGCCCCGTCGCGACGACGGCGAGGGACCGGGTCGTGGGGATGTGCAGCGCGTGCATCGACTCGCTCACGATGTATTCGCGCAGCATGGGACCGACCACCGCCTGGCCGTCCCCGTTGCGGGCAAACGGCGTGCGTCCTGATCCCTTGAGGTGGACGTCGCGGAGCTGCCCGTCCGCGTGCCCGATCTCGCCCAGAAGGAGTGCGCGCCCGTCGCCGAGCCGGGGGGCGTACCAGCCAAACTGGTGGCCGGCGTAGGCCTGCGCCACCGGACTGGCATGGGCGGGGACGGCGTTGCCGGTCAACAGACGCAGACCCTCCGGACTCCGGAGGAAGGCCGGATCGAGGCCCAGCTCAGCGCCGAGGTGCTCGTTAAGCACCAAAAGGTGCGGCTCGGGCGCCTCCTCCGCGCGCCAGGGAATGGCCATCTCCTGGAACTCCCGGGCGAAGCGGCCATCAAATGTGACGGTTGAATGCGCTGTGCCACTCATCTTTCAAGGATACCGGCCACAGCGTCAGCAATGCCGCTGGTCGCGGCGGAGCAGATTCGGGCCGGTGCCATGACGTGGCGCGGAGCTGGTGGCAGGATGGGCGCATGGAACTGCACATCACGGGCGACGCCGCCGCCGACCAATTGCTCAGCAATGACGCGTTCGCACTCCTCGTTGGCATGCTGCTTGACCAGCAGGTGACCATGGAGTCTGCGTTTGCCGGACCCGAAAAGATCCGGACGCGCATCGGGTCCATGACCCCTGCCGCAATCGCCGAATACGACCCGGCCGGCTTCGTTGAGATCTTCAAGGAGCGTCCATCCATCCACCGCTTCCCCAGCTCCATGGCCGGCCGCGTCCAGGACCTCGCTGCGACCGTCCAAGGCGATTGGAATGGGGACGCAACTGCCATCTGGAACCAGGACGACCCGGACGGTGAGGAAGTGCTGCGCAGGTTGAAGGGCTTGCCCGGCTTCGGAGAGCAAAAGGCCAGGATCTTCCTTGCACTGCTTGGCAAGCAGTGCGGCCTGCAGGCGCCAGGCTGGCGTGAGGCCGCCGGCCCCTATGGCCAGGAGAACGCATTTCTTTCTGTCGCCGACATCGTGGACCCCGAGTCGCTGAAAAGAGTGCGCGCCAGCAAGCAGGCTGCCAAGGCCGCCATCAAAGCCGCGAAGGCATCCGAGCGCTGATACGGAGGGCCTGGATCAGAGGCTTCCAACGGCTTCGCCGGGGAACACGATTCCGAGCTGGTTCCTGATGGCGTCGGCGACGGCCATGGTCCGGATGGATTCGGCGAGCGGCCGCTGGGGAACCTCCAGCCGCCCTGCCGCAATGGCGCGGGCGACGGCGGCAGCCTCGAAGTGCAGGCCCTCGAAGTGTGCTCCGGCCGGCTCCTCATAGGCCAGCCGGGTACCGTCCGGGAAGCGGACGCTGAACTTGCCTGGCATGTTGAAGGGCCCGTCAATTGACAGCGAAGCCTCGGTGCCCACAATGGTGGCGGACGTCGGCGTGAAATTGTGCAATTGGGTGTTCATCATGGCCTGGCGTCCGCCGGCAAAGGACATGACGGCCGAAAGCTGGGCATTGACTCCGGATTCGTGCGGTTCACCGAGCGCCAGGAGGCGGTCCGGTTCGCCCAGGACGGACGTGATGAGCGAAAGCGGATAGGTCCCCAGGTCCAGCAGTGGCCCGCCCGCCAGAGCCGCGTCGAAGATCCGGTGGCTGCGGTCAAAGTGCTCACCGTATTCGGCGAAGACCGTAGTAAGGTCCCCGAGCATTCCGGAGTCGAGCACTTGCCGGATGACGTCGAACTTGGGCAGGAAAAATGTCCACATGGCTTCGGCGGCGAACAGGCCGGCGGCGGCGGCCCGGCTGGCGATGCCGGCCGCCTGCGCACGGTTGATGCCTATCGGCTTTTCGACCAGAACGTGCTTGCCGGCGTCGAGCGCCATGAGGGCGGCCTCGTAGTGGAAGTTGTGCGGCGTGGCCACGTAGACGATGTCGACGTCGGCGGCCGCCAGCTCCTCATAGCTGCCGAAGGCAGCGGGGATGCCGTGCCGTCCAGCAAAGGCTTCGGAACGGTCCAGCGAGCGGGACCCGATTGCGGCGATAATCTGCGAGGTGTGCGCCTGGACGGATTCCGTAAAGCGCTCCGCAATCCAGCCGGGACCCATGATCCCCCAGCGGAGTGGTGGTGCGGCTCGGGAATCCGGGACCCGGGACACCGGGAGTGAAGAGTTCCCGGTCATATGCCGGCCTCCCTTGTGTTGACATCGATTCGCATGAGACGCATAACCCCTTCCCTGAATTTGTCCTGACATAGTAACAAACCGCTTCATCCGGGAAAAGCCCCTGAAGAGGTAGCCGCTCCACCGCGGCGCCAGACACTCGGCCTCCGGCTCCCTTCCCGCCGCCCCGCCCGCGGACTTGTCCCTGACCGTGCGCCTCCAGGATGCCCGTCGATACTTTGAGCGCATGTCAAGACAAACTCTTGACTGTCTCGTTAGAGCGCTCTAACGTTGAAGGTGCGTGATCCAGCACCCTCCCGGGAACGCTCCCAATTCAAAGTCCGCCCTCCAGGTCGGCCGAATCGAGGAAGTCAACAATGTCGTTGCACACAGCAAGCTCGCCCGCATCGGGCTCAAAACACCGCGGGTATCTCGCCCGTCTCACTGTCATCTCCACACTCGGCGGACTCCTGTTCGGCTACGACACCGGCGTGATCTCCGGTGCGTTGCTCTACATGCAGGACTCCCTGAGCATGAGCCCGGTCGAAGAGGCCACCGTCGTCAGCGCACTGCTCTTTCCTGGTGCCGCGGTGGGCGCACTGAGCGGCGGCAGGCTCGCCGATAAGCTTGGGCGGCGCGGCACGCTGCTCGTCTGTGCGCTGCTCTTCCTCCTCGGCGCGATAGGCTGCGCCATCGCACCGACCGTCGGGTTCATGGTCGTTGCCCGCGTCATCCTCGGTCTTGGCGTCGGCGCCGCCGCCGTAACGTGCCCCCTCTACCTTGCGGAAATGGCGCCTGCACACCTGCGCGGACGCATGGTCACCATCAACGAACTGATGATCGTGACCGGCCAGATGCTCGCTTTTGCCATCAACGCACTCCTCGACGCCGTCATCCACGACGCCGAAGTCTGGCGCATCATGCTTGGCATTGCCTCCATCCCCGCCATCGCACTCCTGATCGGCATGCTCGCCCTGCCCGAATCGCCGCGCTGGTTCGCTATCCGCGACAGGCTCGACGACAGCCGCCGCATCCTCAACCTCAGCCGCAGCCCTGAGGAAGCCGATTTCGAGTACAAAGAAATCGTTGAGTCCGCGAATACCGCCCGGAACGAGCGCTCCAGCGCCTGGCGCGATCTGAAGAACAATCCATGGATGCGCCGGCTCCTCTGGGTCGGCATTGGGCTCGCCGCAGCCCAGCAGGCAACGGGCATCAATACCGTGAACTACTACGCCCCCACCATCCTTGAACGCAGCGGCCTTGGCGTGAGCGCATCGCTCGTGGCAACCATCGCCGTCGGTGTGACGTCGGTGTTGATGACCGTCCTGGGCATCTGGCTACTGGGCTTCGTCGGGCGCCGCCGCATGCTGGTCATCGGCTTCTCCGGGGTCGTGGCTTCGCAGGCACTCCTCGCCGTCGTCTTCACGCTCCCCCAATCGGACCTCGTCAGTTACACCATCTTGGCGGCGATGATGCTGTTCGTGGCCTTCGTGCAGTGCTTCATCGGCACGTGCGTGTGGCTATTGCTCTCCGAGATTTTCCCGTTGGCCATCCGTGGCTTCGCGATGGGCATTGCGGTGTTCGCCCTCTGGACCGTGAACGCGGCGATCTCCTTCCTGTTCCCGATCCTCGTCGTGGCCCTGGGCTCAACCGGCACGTTCACCCTGTTCGTGCTGGTGAACATTGTTTCCCTGATCTTCGTGGCGAACTTCGTGCCGGAGACAAAGGGACAGTCGCTGGAAGAGCTGGAGGTGCATTTCCGCACCGGAGGCATACCAATCATCGTGCCTCCCACGGTACCGGGCGAGAAGGCGGTGTCTCTCTGAGAATCGAACGTCCGCAGCCTTTGCCGCCGAGGCCTCCCCCACGGGACAGACATGCGGCCGGCATCAGGCAGCAGTGGAACCGGTGCGGTTGCCCATGGGGCGGAGGCCGGAACCGCTGTGTTTCCCGCGATACGCTTGCCGGCAGGAGGCCATTTGTCCAGGAGCGAACTGAACCGGCATGGAGCGGCCAAACGCGCCACCATTGAGGATGTGGCGCGCGAAGCCGGCGTATCTCGCGCACTCGTATCCCTGGTGCTGAGGGGTTCACCAAAGGTGAGTGAACAAAAGAGGGAAGCTGTTGCCATCGCCATAGCCGCACTCGACTACCGGCCCAGCAATGCGGCCCGCTCGCTCGCCAGCGGGCGGACGCAAACAGTAGGAGTGCTGCTGGACGACCTCTCCAATCCCTGGTTCGTGGAGCTGCTCGACGGCATGCAGAACATCTTCCGGGAGCAGAACCTCCGGATGGTCCTCGGCGATCCACGCTATTTGGCCCGCCCAGGGGAAAGCCCGGTGTCCGCCTTCATGGAATTGCGCGTCGACGGCCTAGTCATCGCCGGAGACTTCAACGCCGATGAAGACCTCACCCGCGCCACACTGCTCACGCCAGCCGTCGTCGCCGGCACCCGCGCCTTCGACCTCCCGGCAGCGGACCGCGTCACCAACGACGACGCCGCCGGCGCCCGGATGGCCGTCGAGCACCTGATTGGTCTCGGCCACAGCGACATTGCCTTCCTCACCGCTCCCACCGGCTCTGCTACCGTGCGGGCCGACGCCTACCGGGACACCATGACCCGCCACGGCTTGCAGAACTACATCCGAGTGATACCAACGGACTTGAGCGAGCATTCCGGCTTTGAGGCAATGAGCCGCCTTATCGACGGCGGCCAGCCCCCCTCAGCGGTCTTTGCCGCCAACGACATCCTCGCCGTCGGTGCGCTCTCGGCCGCCGACGAGCGCGGCATCAGCGTGCCGGGACAACTCTCACTGGTCGGATACGACAACACCTATCTCGCCGGGATCCGCCACGTCTCCCTGACCACCGTCGACCCCGTCAGCCGGGACGTAGGCATCCGCGTCGCGGAGCTTCTCCTCGCCCGCATCGCCGACCCCTCCCCGCAGCCACGTACCGAAGTGCTGGCCCCGCGCCTCGTCGTTCGAAGCACCACCGCTCCCGCCGCCCACACCTGACACTCTTGGCCACCCAAGGCGGGCGGCCGGCGGCCGCTGCCCTCTGTCGTGGTGCAGTGGCCCTGACTAGACTTGAATTGCGCCGGATTAGACGCATGGATTCGTCTCTGGAGGGCAGGATCATGACAGACCGCAGCGACTCCGAATTGCCCGCGGACCAGGCGCCCGCGGACGTGAAACCAGAAGATAAGGAGCTCCGGGGCCGGTACGTCGAAGGAGCGTACGGTAAGGCTGGCGTGCAGAGAGGCCGGCACGCCGAGGACGAGGAAGGCCAATACGTCCAAGGTGACTACGGTGCGGCCGGCAGGGAGGGCGGCCTGCCCGAACCCTTGGGAGACCGAGCCAAGGAATCCGGGCGCTACGTAGCAGCCGACTACGGCGGCGCTGGCACGGCTCCGGGACGCACGGCCGGGTCGGAAATCGGCCAGTATACCGAAGGTGACTACGGCGCGGAAGGTACTGTAGATCCGCTGCGCAAGGCCGGAACAGGTACGCCTGGCGAAAAGCCGCCGGCCACGGACAAGCCCTTCGACACCGGCACCCAGGAGGGCACTTAAAGCGCCTGCCCGGGTGGGCAAGCAAGGACGTATCACGAGGCGATTCCGGGCTGGTAGGTGCCGGCGCTCCATTCCTGTCCTTGGGGATCGAGCACCCGGCAGCGCCGGGCGCCCCATTGGGTGGCTTCGGGCTCGATCACTGAGGTTCCGCCCGCGGCGAGGGCCTTCTGATGAAAGGCGTCGACGTCGTCGACCAGGAGATACAGTCCCTGGCCGGTTGACTGACCAATAAATGGCGGCCGCTGGTAGGCGGCATCGCTACTTGCCACCATTAGCACCGCCTCCCCCATGGAAATCTCGGCGTGCAGCACTGTCCCTGCGGGGCCGTCCTGCCGCTGAATAACGCCAAATCCCACGGCCTGGAGCCAGTCCAGGGCTGCGGATGCGTCACTGTAGCTGAGATAGGCGAATAACTTGGCGTCCATGCCGGAATGCTATTCCCAAGCGCAGCCGTCCGGAACTAGCGTGGCGGAATGAACTCGTCGAAGACCCCCGCCGAGATCCTCAACATTGCCGGCAACGAGGTTCGCATCTCGAGTCCGGACAAGGTGGTGTTCCCCGAACCCGGGCTGACCAAGCTCGACCTGGTCCGCTACTACCTCGCCGTCGCCGACGGTGCACTGCGGGGCGCAGGCGGCCGGCCCATGGTACTCAAGCGCTTCCCGAAGGGGATCGGCGCTGAGCCGTTCTTTCAGAAGCGCGTGCCTGAAAACCACCCCGACTTTATCGACACGGCAACGCTGCACTACGCGTCCGGAACATCAGCCGAAGAGGCCGTCATCCGGGATGCTGCGGGCTTGGCGTGGGTCGTGAATCTTGGATGCCTGGACCTCAACCCGCACCCCGTGCGTGCCGAGGACCTCGAGCACCCGGACGAGCTCCGGGTCGACCTCGACCCGATGCCGGGGGTCGACTGGGCGCAGATCGTCGACGTCGCCTATGTCGCGCGGGAGGTGCTCGACGACGTCGGACTGGTGGGGTGGCCGAAGACGAGCGGTTCGCGGGGACTTCACATCCTCGTGCGCATCGCGCCTCAGTGGTCGTACCGCGACGTGCGGCTCGCCGCCGAGACCCTCGCCCGCGAGGTCGAGAACCGCGCTCCGGGCCTCGCCACCGCACGGTGGTGGAAGGAGGAGCGCGGCGAGAGTGTGTTCGTCGACTTCAACCAGAACGCCAAGGACCGCACCGTGGCATCGGCGTACTCGATCCGGCCCCTGCCCGACGCCCGGGTCTCGACTCCGCTCACGTGGGACGAGGTTACCTCCACCCGGCCGGAACAATTCACGGTGCCCACGGTGCTTGAGCGCTTCGCGGCGATGGGCGACCCCCACGCCGGGATCGACGACGCGGCAGGGACACTCGACAGGCTCATCAGTCTGGCTGCCGGGCTCGGCCCCGCCGAAAAGCCGCCGCGCGGCGGCGACGGTCTGGGCCGCCGGCAATCGGTAATGCCGCTCATCGAGGTGGCACGGACCAAGACCAAGCCCGAGGCGCTCGCGGCGCTCGAGGAATGGAAGACCCGGCATACGGACCTCTTATCAGCCCTGCACCCCGCAGACGTACTCGTCGACGGAATGCGGGGATCGAGTTCGCTCTGGTACCGGGTCCGGGTGAACCTGCAGCACGTCCCGGAAAAGGAGCGTCCGCCGCAGGAGGAACTCATCGCCGACTACGACCCCTGGGCCGGCAAAGAGTGGCCGGGGCGCCCTGGATCCTGACCGCCGGATCCTGACCACCGGATCCTGACGCCACGGGACGGGCTCAGGCGTCCTGAGGCTTGTCCGGCTGCGCCAGGGTGTCTGCGTGGCGGTGGGCGACCTTCCATTCGCCATCCTCGCGCCGGTAGACCTGGGTCACGCGCAGTGTGTAGTCCCTCGGCTCTCCGTTCACCGAGGCGCTCGTATGCTCGTACCCAACGGTGTAGGCCATGTCCCCGATCACGTCGGCAGCAATCACCTCGTGCGTGTATGACGTGCAATCCGAGAAGGATGCTTCCAGCTGATGGAAGATGCGCCCCACGTCCTCGGGACCGCTGCCGGACGTCCACGCGCCAAGCACGGTAACGGGCTCTCTTCGGGACCAGATGGCGAACCGCGGCGCGGCGTCGCCGTTATGCAGGGCGGTCTCGGCGTCCTTGAGGCGCGACCCAACCCAGGCCATGAAGTCATCCCGCTCACTCACGTCGGACCTCCAAAGGGCTCACTGTCCGTCAACGGCAGGATAGGTCTATCGCCGTCCAGGCCGTCCCGGCCCCGCCATCCTAAGCGTGCCTCGTGGTGGCTGCAAGGGTGGGGGTTACCTCTGCCCCGGGCAGCTGCGGGCTAGAGGCCTCGTCTCGATTCCAAGCTTTCCACAAGGGGGTTCAGGCAAGATTCGGTCCGAGGGTGTCCCAATTGATTGCGGGGTGGTTGTTATGGATGAGAACCCGAGGCCGAAACTCTCTGCCCTATTTTTGGTGGTTTCCGTTGCCGTTCTGGGTGCACTTGGGGCATTGGGCTGGTATGCGGTGAACGTCATAACCGCCCTGTTGTCCCCGTCGGTGCGTTGAATATGCATCGACGCTCCTGACACCCAATTCGACGCGCACTCGGATTGCGGGATCCATTTTGCGGCTGCCATCGCGGCCGCCGCACATCACCGCCGTCGAACATGGCCAAGGACGCGGCGGGGTGGACGGGCCTGAACGCCAGATGTTCGCGTTAGAAGTTGATAGCGGCATAGGCTTCCCGACGACGCAGGGCACGCTTACGGTGGGCAAGAGGAGCAGGACACAAGCCATTCGAAGGGACCCGCCATGCTGATCTGTGCAACTTGCGCCGTGGAACGCGACGAACCTGCCCGGGACGTTTGCCCGATCTGCACCGACGAGCGGCAGTATGTACCCGAGGACGGACAAAAGTGGCTCACACTGGACGGGCTGGCGCAGGAGGGCCAGCAAACGGTGTTGACGGAGAACGAGCCGGGCCTTGTCGGGATCCGGACAGAGCCAAAAGTCGGGATCGGCCAGACCGCCCAGCTTGTGGCGACACACGAGGGTTCGCTGTTGTGGGATCCGGTCGGATATGTCGACGACGGCGCTGCGAAGGCAGTGCTCGAGCGGGGCCCGGTCCTGGCGATCGCCGCCAGCCATCCACACATGTTCGGTGTGCAGGTCGAATGGTCGCATCGGCTCGGCGGCGTCCCCGTACTTGTGGCGGATGCAGACCGGCGATGGCTGGGGCGCAATGATCCGCTCATTAAATACTGGTCCGGCAGTCAACCTATCGCCGAAGGGTTGACCCTGCACCAGACCGGGGGCCATTTCCCGGGCAGCGCGGTCGTGCACTGGGCAGCAGGCGCCGGCGGCAAAGGAGTTTTGCTGACCGGTGACAGCGTGTATCCGAATCCAGACCGTCGCTCCATCGCCTTCATGCGCAGCTACCCTAACCACGTGCCGCTATCCGGCGCGGTGGCGGAGCGAATCGCCGCGCAGCTGGGAGAGCTCAACTTCGACCGGATCTACGGCAACTTCAACAATGTCATCGCGTCCGGCGCCAAGGCCATTCTGCACAATTCCGCCCAACGGCACGCTGCTTGGGCGCGCGGCGACTTCGACCATTTGACCTGATCCGTCCAGTTCCCCTTTTGCGTTAGCGTGGGATCAAGCGCCGCAGTAGACGTCAGAGGTATCCGAGCCATCATGGCGACCAGGAGAACCCCAGGTTCTCACGGCGCTCTCATCCCTTCCCCCTATGGAATCCGAAGAAGCGGAGTAACAGTGAAGGCCATCGTGTACGAAAAGACAGGGCCATCGTCCGTGATGGCCCTCCAGGACAGGCCACTGCCGGCACCCGGACCGGGCCAGGTCAGAGTCCGGGTGGTGGTCTCCGGGGTCAATCCCACCGACTGGAAGTCCCGGGCCGCCGCCGGGACCGGCAGCAGGCTGGAGGCACCAAAAGTGCCCAACCAGGATGGTGCCGGCGTTATCGACGAGCTTGGATCCGGCGTGCCGGGGCTGTCCGTCGGCGATCGTGTTTGGCTCTGGGACGTCGCCTGGGGCGGCACCGAGGGCACAGCCCAGGAGTACGTGGTGGTGCCGGCCGCGCAGGCCGTTGCCCTTCCAGACATGGAGTCTTTCGACACGGGCGCATCCCTGGGGATCCCGGCACTGACGGCACATCGTGCACTGACCTCCAGCCAGGACGGCCCGGCCAGGCTTTCGCCGGGCGCCCTGGAAGGGCGGGTGGTGCTGGTCACCGGTGGCGCGGGTGCGGTCGGGCACGCGGCCATTCAGCTCGCCCGCTGGGCCGGGGCAACCGTCATCGCGACCGTGAGCGGGGAGCGGAAAGGTGAACTTGCCCGCCGGGCCGGCGCGCACAGTGTGATCAACTATCGCACTGCCGCCGTCCCACAGGCCGTGCACGAGGCAGCCCCTGGAGGCGTTGACACGATCGTCGACGTCAATGCTCCGGCGAACATCGGCAATGACCTCAAGGTGGTGAAGCCGGGCGGAACCATTTCCATTTATGCTGCCAACCCCGGCGAATCCTTGGCCATTCCCATTCGCGAGAGCATGGGCAAGAACGTCCAATTCCAGTTCATCCTCACGTACACCGTGACGGAGCAGCAGAAGGCGGCGGCCGTTGCCGCCGTCGCCGATGCGCTGAAAGCGGGGGCATTGCGGGTCGGCAATGAACACGGACTGCCCCTCACCCGCTTTCGGCTCGAGGAAACCGCGGCAGCGCACGACGCCGTAGAACAAGGCTTCGTCGGGAAGGTCCTGGTCGACGTGTCCGCGGCCTGACCACCTTCTGCGTGTCCGGCGAGGAGCCTGCGACCAGACAATGCGTTCGGCATACTGGTTCCATGCAGGCGACGACGGTGTTGGTCGAAGGTGAGAGTGACCGGCTTGCGGTTGAGGCGCTGGCCTTCCGCCGTGGCCATGACCTGGCAGCCTTGCGGGTGTCGGTCGTGCCGATGGGAGGCGCGACCAGCATCGTTCACTTCCTCGACCGCTACGGACCGAATGGCGCAGGCCACCGGTTGTTGGGCCTGTGTGATGCAGGGGAATCCCGTGGCATCGCCCGCGCGCTCGGCCGGGCAGGTATCGGGTCCGGTTCGCTGGCCGAGCTTGGGTTCCACGTCTGTCACGCCGATCTGGAGGACGAACTCATCCGCTGCCTGGGGATCGATGCCGTGCTCAAAGTCATCGCCGCTCAAGGCGAGCTCGCGTCGTTCCGGCTCCTCCAACGCCAGCCGTCACTGCGAGAGCGGCCAATAACGGCGCAGTTGCGCCGGTTCTTCGGCGGACGCAGCGGCAACAAGGTCCGATACGCGCCGCTGCTGGTCGACGCTTTGCCGGCCGGACAGGCGCCTCCGCCGCTCGCCCACCTCGTTGCATCATTTTGATCCTGCCGCCCAAAGGATCGAATGCCTTCACCGTGTCACGGGCATCCCGCTATCTACGTGCGGCGGTGGATGGACTTGTAGCTCAGGTACGCGTTCAGGCCTTCAATCCCGTACTCGGTGCCAAGGCCGGAATCGTGCCGGCCGCCAAAGGGGGCTGCATGGTTGGATGCGAAGAAGTTGATGCCCACGGAGCCCGTGTCCATCCGGTCGGCCGCGTTCAGAGCGGCCGCCGCGTCCTGCCCGAACACCAGACCGCCGAGCCCGAACTCGGTGTTGTTAGCCAGCGCGACGGCCTCGTCAACACTGCCATCGGCGTCGTCGTATTTTAGGATGCACAGGACCGGGCCGAAGATCTCCTCGCGGGAGATCCGCATCTCCGGGGTGACGTCGGCGAAGACTGTGGGCTCCACGAAATAGCCGCCCTCAAGGCCACCGCCTAACGACGCCGCACGCCCACCGGTGGTGGCCCGCGCGCCGTCGGCCAGGCCCGACTCCACGTACTCCAGCACGGTCCGGTACTGGGACTCCGTTGCGCAAGGGCCGAACACAGTGTCCGCCTCGAGCGGATCACCCTGCTTTCCGGCCGCAATCGTGGCCGTGACCATCTCCACCACTTCGTCGTATCGGCTCGCGGGCGCCAGGATCCGGGTCGAGATGTAGCAGGTCTGGCCGGTGTTGCGCATCGACGACCGGATCAGCACCTTGGACATCGCATCCAGATCCGCATCAGGGAGCACAATGGCGCTGGACTTCCCGCCCAGCTCCAGCGTGACCGGACGCAGCAGTTCCCCGCAGGCCGCGGCAATTTTCCGGCCCACCGGCGTCGATCCCGTGAACGCCACCTTTTCGACGCCCGGGTGCTTCACCAACTGATCCCCCAGCCGGCCGGAGCCGGTTACCAGGTTGACCACGCCCGCCGGAACCCCGGCCGCGGCGACGGCCTCGATAATCACCCGGATGGACAGCGGCGTGGGCGACGCCGGCTTGATCACCACGGTGCAGCCTGCCAGCAGAGCCGGCGCCAGTTTGATGACCACCAGGTTGATGGGGAAGTTCCACGGCGCGATCAGCGCGCAGACTCCCAGCGGGTCGCGCCGCACTACTGACTCGCCGCCGCCGCGCGGGAAGGGGCGGACATCCTCATGCTCAAGGTACTCGGCGAGGGTGGCGAAGTACCGGAAGATACCGGCCGCGTTGGCTGCCGCCCCGGCGGATTCGGACACCGGTGAGCCGTTTTCCCTCGAGTTCGTCAGGGCAAGCTCCTGAGCCCGATTCTCCACCTCCTCAGCGATCCGGAGAAGGTAGCTGGCGCGCTCAGACGGGGTAAGCCGGGGCCACTCGCCCTGAAAGGCCCGCTGGGCAGAGCCGACGGCGGCGTCCAGGTCTTCCGGCGTTCCGTCCGGCACCGAGCCCCACACTTCGCCCGTAGCGGGGTCTGTCACCGGGTTGCGGCCGGTGCCCCGCGAAGGCTGCCACGCGCCGTCGACAAAGATCGTATCCACATGCGTATGCGGCAGGGACAGCTCCGTCCGGGCTACCAGGGCAGGAGCATCATGCGTGGCGGAGGTCATCGGATCACCGCCGTCTTAAGAAGGGCGTTGGATCGGTTTAGGTCCGCGGCGGCCATATCGTGGGCGGCCTGGGTGATGAGTTCGGGCACGATCTCGGTGGCCAGCCTGTCGGTGTACGTGGCCGGGTCCATGGCGAACCACGAGGAGGCCAGGGCGATCCCGGCGCGGTCGAAGCGCCATAGCCTGTCGGCATCGCGCATCAGGGCGTCTTCCAGGGACCGGGCCACCGGCCGGGTGTCGTGGCCGTCGATGATCTCGCAGACGCGCTCAATGAATTCGGTGGAGTATCCCAGGGCGGGGAGCACCCGGCGGGCCACGTCGCAGCCCTGCTGCTCGTGTTCGTAGCGGATGGCGGCCTTCCGCCAGTCACCGGTGAAGCCCTCGGATATGATGCGGGATTCATCAACGTGGGCCCAGCCAGTGTCGTGCAGCACGGTGGCCACGCGTACCAGTTCAGCGTCGGCGCCGGGATAGGCCCGGCACAGCCGTTCGGCGTAGGCCAAGGAAATCGGCAAGTGGATGTCGTTTCCGCGTGTCCGCGTCTCATGGACCACGGCCTTCCACAGGGCGTCGAGTTCCTGAACGGCAGCCGGGGTATTGCAGATCGCGGTGGTGTCTACCGGACCAGCCGCGGGAACAGGCCGGACGCTGTACTCCGCGGCAAAGGCCTGGGCCGGCACGTCCACCGGTTCAGCGGCGGGGCTGGCTGCGACCGGAGTCTTGGGGGTGCTCATAATGCTCCTTCGGGTGGGCCGGCGTACTGTCTGAGTGCAGTTAGCTGTCCGTGGTGATGGTCTTGAGTTGCGTGGTGGGGTCCGCCGCGGCGTCGGCAGGGATGTTCTGGTCCTTTGCCAGTGCGTTCTTGACGGCCATGAAGTCCAGCGGGGCGTTGACGCAGTCCGCGGCGATGACCTGGCCCTGGCGGTAGTACAGGACGCTGAACTTCCCGCGGTCCTCGTCCCGACGGAGTACCGTCTGGTCGTAGCCGTTGCACAGCCCGGCGATCTGCAACTTGAGGTCCGCCTGATTGGACCAGAACCACGGGATCCCGGCGTATTCCTCGCGCCGCCCGGTCAGCGAGTAGGCGGCCACCTTCGCGTGTTCGATGGCGTTGTTGACGCTTTCCAGCCGGATCCGCTCCCCCGGCTCCGACCCTGGCACCGGGTTGGGCATGTTGGCGCAGTCGCCGATCGCCACCGTTGTGCCGTCCGAGGCCAGCGCGAAGCGGTCCACCACAATCCCGTTGTCCACCGTCAGCCCGAGCTGTTCGGCCAGCTGTGTGTTGGGAATGACGCCGATCCCCACGAGCACAATCTGCGCGGAGAGCTCTGTGCCGTCCTGGAGTTCGACGCCGGCGACCGCGCTACCGCCCTCGCTTGCTGTGAAGCGCTTGGCGCTGGTGTTGAGCCGAATGTCCAGGCCGCGGGAACGGTGCGCCTGCAGGAAGTACTCGGCCGTCTCATCTCCCACGGCGCGGCCAACGAGCCGCGGACCGAACTCCAGAACCGTGACGTTCTTGCCCATCTTCCGCAGGCTGGACGCGGCCTCCAGTCCGATGAACCCGCCGCCGATCACCACCACATCCGTGGCATCCCCCACCCGCGCCTTGAGTGCCAGCGCGTCGTCGGCGTTGCGGAGGTACAGCACGCCGTCGAGGTTCCCGCCCTCAATCTCCAGCTTGCGGGCCCGGGCGCCGACCGTGAGCGCCAGCCGCTTGAAAGGGAACTGTTTTCCGGCGGAAGAATGCGCGACCCCGGAGCCGTCGGGTTCCTTGTCGATCCGGACGATGTATTCGCCCTTGACCAGGGCCACGTTGTGTCCGGCCCAGTAATCGTTGGAGCGGAAGATCAGTGATTCGCTCTCTACCGTGCCCTGCAGGAACTCCTTGGACAGGGCCGGCCGCTGGTAGGGTCGGTGGTCCTCGTCTCCGAGCAGGGTGATGTGTTCGTCGAAGCCGAGTGCCCGCAGCGATACAGCAAGCTGGACCCCGGACTGACTGGCGCCGATGATCAGGAGCCCCGTGCGCGTTGGAGTGCTTTGCTCCGCGACGAGGGTGTCAGTTGCCTGCTCCACTGCTTCCGCGCCCACGGCTACACCTGGGTTTCCGGGGTGGTGACGAACAGCTCCACCGCGTCCGTGAGCCGGAGCTGGCACGACAGCCGCGAGTTGTCCTCACGGTCGACGGCCGTGCCGTAGAGCATTTCGTCTTCCATGTCCTCCATCGGCGGAAGCTGCGAAAGGCAGTCCTCGCGGACGAAGACATGGCAGGTAGCGCAGGACAATGAGCCGCCGCATTCGGCGACGATCCCGGGGACGCCGTTGCGGACGGCCGTTTCCATGACTGAATCGCCGGGGTTTCCCTGGACGTCGCGGACAGCGCCCTCGGCGTCGGTGAAATGAACCGTTGGCATGTGGTTCTCCTTAGGTTGAATCGGATGATGGCAGGCAAGGGAGCGCCTCAGATGAACTGGCGGCCGCCGTCCACCACCATGGTCTGGCCCGTGTAGTAGGAACTGTCCGGCCCAGCCAGGAAGAGGGCCGCGCCCACGATGTCCTCGGGCTGGCTGGCCCGCTTGATGGCCCCGCGGTCCACACCGTAGTTCTCGGCGTTCTCCATCAGGCCGTAGCTGGCTTCGGTCAGCGTGAAGCCGGGGGCGATCGCGTTGACCGTGATCCCCCGGCGGCCCAGTTCCTTGGCCATCACCCGGGTCAGGGCCACCACGCCGCCCTTGGACGCGACGTAGTGGAGCCACTGTTCCGAGCCGCTGAAGATGGTGGCGCTGGAGAGGTTGATGACGCGCCCGCCCTCGGGCAGGTACGGGCTCGCCGCGCGGGTCACGAGCCAGGGGCCCTTGAGGTTGACGTTCATCACCAGGTCCCATTCGGCCGGGTCGATGTCCTCGAACGGGCTGCGGGTCACCCCCGCGTACACCGCCGCGTTGTTGAGGACGACGTCGATGCTTCCGTTCCCGAAGTCCGCGCAGTCCCGTGCGAGGATCTCAGTGGCGTCCACGCTGGTGACGTCCGCCGGGAAGGCGGCGGCCTCGGCGCCGAGTTCGCGGACCAGTTTGGCCGTCTGCTCAGCGCCCTCGAGGTTGATGTCGGCGACCGCCACGCGGTACCCGCGACCGGCAAAGCCGAGCGCAAACGCCCGGCCCAGCCCGCCGGCGGCACCGGTGATCAGGACGGTCCTTGCAGCCGGCGCGTTCAGCTCAGACATGACTGTGGCTGTGGGCGTGGGCGCCGGGTCCGGTCGCCAGGAGCTCCGGTTGGTCGGCATCGAGGATCTGCACGGTGCCCTTGGTGCCGTCCACCCGCAGCCGCTGGCCGGTCTTGATGGTGGTGGAGGCGGAACCCGTTCCGGTCACCGCCGGAAGACCGTACTCCCGGCAGACGATGGCCGCGTGGCTCATCATGCCGCCGATGTCCGTGACCGTAGCCTTGATCTTGCCGAAGATCGGGCCCCAGGACGGCGCGGTGACGGTGGCCACCAGGATCTCGCCCTGCTGGACCTCGGAGAGCTGGTCCGCGTCGGTGATGACGCGGGCCAGGCCCTCCACCACGCCCGGCGAGGCAGCCATGCCGCGCAGGCCCCCGCCCTCCACTTCCTCGCCGGCGCCCAGCCACTGCTGGACCTGCTCGGTGGTGATGCCCCACAGCATCCGGGTAAAGGGTTCGGTGATGGATTCCGGCGGGGTGTTCAGCGCCGGGGCAGGCCGGGCGGTCTTGAGCGCGTCCACGATTCCGCGGCGGCGCTCGATCTCTGCCGGCCAGTAGTCGGGACCGATCGGCTTGGCACCGACGCCCCAGCCCGTGACCAGGTCGAACAGCGCGTCGCGGACCTCGTTGCGGCCCAGGTAGAGGAGGTCGTCCGGTTCAGTCCAGAAACCCTCGGCCTGCATCATGCGGGACAGCTCGCGGATCTTGCGCCAGAAGACGCCCATGGTCCAGTGCTCGATGTAGAAGTTGTGGTTCTCCACGTACGGGTAGGCGGTGGCGGCGAGGCCGCGCTTGGCGTCGAAGAGGGCCCGGTTTTCGCCTTCGAGCAGCTCGCGGTATTCCTCGATGATGCGGTCGCGTTCTGCGATGAGCGCCTCCACCGGCCGCATGATTTCCTGGCCCTCGTCCACGCGGCGGATGTAGTCCGCGACGTAGCCGAGCGGGATTTCCTGGTGTTCGTTCCAGTACTTGTCGTGGCCGTAGAAGCCGTTGCCCACGGTGAAGTTGAACCACGGGTCCTTGGCGGCATCGTACTGGGACGTCCAGCGGTCACCGCCGGGGGCCGCGGCGATGGCAGCCAGGGTGGCCTCGACGTCGTCGGTGTTGCTGAAGTGGGCCTGGATCCCAAGTTCCACGGCAAGCTTGGCGAGCTGCTTGAGCTCGTCATCCGGGCGGAAGAGCTCCATGTCCACGCCCTGCACCATGGTGGCGATGGACTGGTCCGGGATGTTGGGGAAGACCTGCTTGCAGAAGTTGAAGAAGTCCAGGTAGGCGATGTAGCCGAGGTTGAGGAACTCGAAGTGGTACTGCCAGTTCTGGTAGGCCAGCTGGATGAGCCGGTCGTAGCTCTCCAGGAGCTTCTCGGAGCCGTCCTTGCCCTTGCCGGAGAGGATGTCCTCCATGGGGACCAGGTCCGGGAGCTTGGGGAAGGAAATGGTTTCCATCTCGTCGATGGTGCCCTTGACCTTGACGTGCCACTGCTTGAGCAGCTGGTCCCAGTTCTGGAAGTAGTGGCCAACGCGCTGTTCGAACAGGGGCACGCGGGCGGCGATCTGGTCCGCCGGGACCGGGATGGGCGACATGTAGAGGTAGCCCAGGTGGACGCGGAACTCGATGCCGTTGGCGTTGGGGATCATCAGGTGCCGGGCGTTGTACTGGCCCAGGCACTTGACCGCGAACTCGCCGCCGATGGTCTCGAAGGGCTTGAACACGGTGGGCCAATGCTGGCTGTCGCAGAACCAGAACTTGGCGTCCTCCTGCTCCTTGAGCTTGTCCTGGAAGACCAGATAGTACGGGTAGATCTTTTCCCAGCCCTCGGCCCCGGCGGGGACCGCGAGCTCGGAGGGTTTGGGGAAGGACTTCAGGGACATGGCGGTCCTTTCAATACGGGCTCGGCGTTGAGCCTGGGTGACGTAGCGGACTAGCGGGTCGGAACGTTCTAGAAGGACGGCTTCAGCAGTGAGGACGTGATGCTGCCGAGGCTAAAGCCGGTGGCGGACGACGGCGCCGGGCCGGCCGGCGTCGTGATGGCCGGCGTCGTGGTGGCTGGCGTTGTCGGGGAAGCGGGTGCTGCCGCAGAAGTGGCGGGGCTGAGTCCGCTGAAGTAGCCGCCGGCGGCTGCCGAGGATGGGACAACAGGCTTCGAGGAGTGCACGGTTTCCGGGCGGGACTGCAGCAGGAGCAGGTTCTCCCCGTCCGGCAAGTCCGCATCGAGGGCCCACTCGATGTCCTGCGGGCACTTGTAGTGCTTCTCCGCGCGCTTGGCCATCTGCGCGACGGCGGTGAGCTCGGCGCCGGTGAGGCTGCGGCGGCCGCGGCGTTCGGCGTCGACCTCCCGCTCCACCAGGCGGCCGGCAACAGCGTCCGGGACGAGTTCGGCGTGCTTGTCGCCGAGGTGTTCGGAGACGACCGCCAGCGTGACCTTGTCCAGCATGATGTTGTCCGGCGTGACCTGGCCGGAGACCACCATCTCCCCCACCCCGTAGGAGGAGTCGATAGTGATCTTGGAACGGTCGCCGTTGGTGGGGTCCATGGTGATGGCGACGCCGGAGACCCGTGCGTTGACCATCTTCTGCACCACGACCGCCATCGAGAGGCCCTCGTTGGGGATGTTGTTCTTGAGCCGGTAGATGATGGCGCGGGATGTGAAGAGCGAGGCCCAGCACTGGCGGATGTGCTCGGTGACGGCCTTGACGCCGTCGAGCCAGAGGTAAGTGTCCTGCTGGCCGGCGAAGGAGGCGTCCGGCAGGTCCTCGGCGGTGGCGCTGGAGCGAACGGCCACCGGGACCGGCGACTCAAAGCGGGACATCAGGGACTCGTAGGCGGCGACGGTGAGCTCGCGCAGGGCCTGAGGCACCGCGCGGGAGCGGATGTCCGCCCGGATCGCGGCGGACACCCTGTCCACCTGGCCCATGTCTTCGGGGTCCAGTCCTGCAAGGAGCTGGTGGATGTCCCGGGTGATCCCGGCTTCCTCCATGAAGGCATCGAACTGCGCGGTGGTGACCACGAAGCCGGGCGGGACGGGCATGCCGGCGGAGGTCATGGTGACCAGGGAGGCGCCCTTGCCGCCGAGGTTTTCGAGCTTCGGTTCGATGCCGCCGTCGAAGAACTGGACGTATTCGTTGCTCTGCATATTTCTCAGGCCTTCCAGGTGACGGGGACGGTCTCGGGGACGCGGAAGGAGAGGTTCTCCCGGAAGGAGATGGTTTCCGGATGCTCCAGCTGCAGCTCCGGGACGAGCCGGACCACTTCCTCGAGGGCGATCTTGGCCTGGAGCTTGGCGAGCATGTTGCCCAGGCAGTAGTGGATGCCAAACCCGAACGAAAGGTGCTCGCGGGCGTTGGGGCGGGTGATGTCGAAGTCCTCGCCGGCGTCGAACTTGGTGTCATCCCGGTTGGCTGAGCCCATGAGGAGCAGCAACTGTGCGCCTTCTTCGATGGCGACGCCGCCAACTTCAGCGTCCTTGAGGGCCTTGCGGCGCCAGCCGACGATCGAGCCGGCGTAGCGCAGGACTTCGTCGATGGCGGCGGGAATTTTTTTCGGGTCCTCCACCAGCTGCTTCCACTGCTCGGGGCGGGCCAGGAGTTCGCGGAGGGCGTTGGAGATCAGCGTGGTGGTGGTCTCGTGGCCGGCGAAGAGCAGGCTATAGAGGACGGAAGCGACCTCGTGGTCGGAGATTTCGGCGCCGTCCTGCTGCGCTTTGACCAGGTCCGCGGTGAGGTTGTCGCCGCCTTCCTCGTGAGCCACCCTGACCAGCCGGAGGCATTCCTGCCAGTACTCCACCAGGTTGTGGGCGTGCGGGATCTGTTCGTCGTCAGTGAGGTCGCCCCACGTCATGGCGGCGCGGGAATCGCTCCAGCGCTTGAAGGTGTCGACCTGGGCTACGTCTGCGCCGATCAGGGTGAGGATGGTGATGGTGGGGACGTCGTAAGCAAGGTCCTTGACCATGTCGCCGCGGCCTTCCGGCCGGGCCAGCATTTCTTCAAGCAGTCCGACGACGTTTTGCCGGATGAACGGTTCCAGAGCCTTGTAGCGGCGGGGGGTGAAGGCCTTCTGCACCACGGCGCGGATGCGGGTGTGCTCCGGCGGGCGGCGGGCGGAGAGGCCCGAGTAGGCGGTGAAGCCGCCGTCGTCCATGATCTTCTTGGCCGCGGCACCGCGTTCGCGGACAGGCGCCTGGGCGTTTTCGCTGGAGAAAGTCTCCCAGTCTTCAAAGACGGCCTTGATGTCGTCATAGCGGGAGACGACATAGAGGCCGATCCGCTCGTCGAACATCACGGGCTGCTCGGCCCGGAGTTCGGCGTAGGCGGCGAAGGGATCCTTCATCTGGAACGGCTCGTAGCCGTGGTGCCCCGTAGGGGCTTCGGCGCCGTGTCCGAAGGGACAGCGGCCGGCCGTTTCAGTCGACGATGACATCTGGGCTCCTTGGTTTTCCGGTCCCGCTGACAGCAGCAGTGCATGCCGGGGGTTCTTCCACCAGTGTGGCCCCCGTCACCTCGGGATGGCAGGAATGGCTTCCACTGAGCGGAAGCCACTTTGCCGCGGGCCTGCAGCTGCAGGATTCGGACTAGTCCGATCCCGCGGCGTGGCTACCCAGCAGCGTTTCCAACGGGATCCGCGCGGTGGCGCGTTCGATCTGCGCCGAGATGCCCCTCAGGACGGGAAGGTGGCGGCTCATCGTGGCGGCCTGGCTCGTGGGAAGCACCAGGCCGATCGCGGCGCCGATTCTGCCGGTGTGGAAGACCGGGACGGCGATGGAGCACGAGCCCAGCCGGACTTCCTCGAGCGTAGTGGCGTAGCCCTGCTCCCGGATCTGGGTCAGTTCGGCGGCCAGTTTTCTCGGGTCAACGTGGGTGTGCGCGGTGTGCCGCTCGAGCTGCCGGTTCAGGTAGGCGTCGCGGACCCAATCCTCCTCGAAGGCCAGGAGGACCTTCCCGACGGCGGTCGCGTGCATGGGCAGGCGTCCGCCGACGCGGGAAGCTCGGGGCAGGCGCTTGGAGCCGTAGACGCGGTCGATGTACAGCACCTCGTGGCCGGACCGGACGGCCAGGTGCGCGGTTTCGCCCGTGAGGGAGAAAAGATCCTGGATGTATGGGCGCGCCGCGTCGCGGAGCTGCCGCCCGGTGTTCTGGGCAAGCTCCCAGAGGCGGATGCCCAGCTGATAGCGGCCGTTGGGCTCGCGGGAAAGTAATCCCCAGTCCGTGAGCTCGTTGACAAGCCGGTGGGCGGTGCTCAGGGGCAGCCCGGATTTTTCCGCGATTTCCGTCAGGCTGAGGGCACCCCGGGACTTTTCGAAGGCTTCCAGGATGGAGAGCACCTTCGAGGTCACAGTCCTACCGGGCTCACTGCTGCCGCCAGCCATCAAGGCTCCTCTGCGATATTCGCCCATCGTCGATGGTCGCCGGGACGTCCGATCAGAGTCTAGCCCTCGAGCAGGAGCACACGAGTCCGCCAAAGAGCTGCAGCCGGCCGGTAAGTAGAATCCGGGGAAGTATCTTCCATGGAATCCAAATGCTAATCTTGATCCATGGACACCAGAACTGGCCAGACTGACTTCTATCCCCTCTTCAGCGCACTGACCCGGCTGGAAACCGAGCTGTGGGATGCGGTCGACGCCCGCCTGCGCCAGGAATGCGGACTTCCCCTCGGCAGGTTCGAGGCGATGGTCGTTGTCTCCTCCCTTGGCACGTGCAGGGTGTTCGACATCGCGTCGGCGCTGGCCATAACCGTGGGCGGCGCCAGCAAGCTGGTTGACCGTGTTGAGGCGGCCGGGTACTGCTCGCGGAAGATGAACCCGGGCGACCGGCGCTCCTCCCTCCTTGACCTCACGGAAGAAGGGAAGGCGGTGGTTGCTCGGGGCCGCGCTGTGATCGAGTCCGAGCTCGCGCGCTGGTTCACCCCGGCCCTGAGTCCGCAGGAGACCACCACCCTGTTCGACCTCCTGGCCCGGCTTCGCAGCGCCCAGCGGCCCTCCGTGGACTCGACGGCGGCCGGTCAGTGAGCGGCGGCACCATGCGGGCCGTGGTGCTGGACGGCCCAGGGCCGGCCGAGGCGCTGGTCATTCGCGACCGACCCATCCCCGTGCCGCTGCCGGGCCAGGTGCTCATCCGGGTCCGGGCGTTCGGGCTCAACCGCTCGGAACTGCACACCCGCCTGGGCCTGGCCGAGGGCGTCACGTTCCCGCGCGTGCCCGGAATCGAAGCTGTCGGCGAGGTGGCCAACTCCCCCGGCGGCGAGTTCCGCACCGGGCAGAAGGTCGCCACCCTAATGGGGGGCATGGGCCGCGTGTTCGACGGCGGCTACGCCGAGTACACGTGCGTGCCGGCCCRGCAGGTCATTGCCTTCAAATCAGAGCTGCCCTGGTCCGTCATCGGCGCCGTCCCGGAGATGCTTCAGACCGCCCACGGCTCCCTCACCATTGGCCTGGACATCCAGGCCGGCCAGAGCCTGCTCATCCGCGGCGGAACCTCCTCCGTCGGCATGGCCGCCGCAATACTTGCCAAGCGCCGCGGGCTCACCGTCCTGGCCTCAACGCGTGACGAAGTCAAGCGGGAAGCGCTCGCCTCGATCGGCGTCGATCATGTCCTGATCGACGACGGCGACCTCGCCACTGCCGTGCGCCGCATTGTTCCGGGCGGCGTGGACGCCGCCCTCGAACTCGTCGGCACCCCCACGCTGCCCGACACGTTGCGCGCCACCCGGGTCCACGGCGTCGTCTGCTTCACCGGGATGCTCTCAAACCAGTGGACGGTCCCGGACTTCTATCCGATTGACTACATTCCGCGGGGCGTCCGGCTCACCTCCTACACAGGCGGCGCCCCCGACCTCCCCGGCGGCGTGCTCCAGGAATTCCTGCAGGCCGTCAGTGACGGCACCGTGATGGTACCCATCGGCAAGGTCTACACCCTCGATGACATCGTCCAGGCCCACACGGACATGGAGAAAAACCGCGTCAGCGGCAAACTCGTCGTCACCACGTAAGACCCACAGCCGGCAGCGAATGCTACGTCCCCCCAACCCTGTTGCGACGCCCCGCTGATTCGCAACAGTCGCTGGGGGAATACGCGACGCGCAATAATACTTGAAGCTTCAAGAGAAACTTATTGTGCCCAACACCCCCGAGCAGGAGCATTCATGCGCATCTCCGAGAAGTCCACCGATCTTGACGGCCGCCACCCGGGCACTTCGGCAGTGGCGACGACGGCCGGGTCGTCCGACCCTGCGGCTCCCCTGGTGGTGCTGTTGCACGGCCGGGGCTCAAGCGAGCGCGAGATCATTGCCCTCGCCGACCACCTGCCGCCCGGCCCGGCCTACGCCGCCGTCCGGGCGCCGATCGCAGAGGGCGGCGGCTATGCATGGTTTGCCAACCGTGGCATCGGCCGTCCGGTCGCCGAGTCGCTGACGGCATCCATGGCGTGGTTCCGAACCTGGCTCGATGCTGTCGCCCCCGCAGGCCGGCCGGTCGTGCTCGTCGGCTTCAGCGGGGGTGCAGCATTCGCTGGCGGGCTGGTCCTTGCAGATCCGCAACGATTCTCCGGTGCGGCTATTCTGTACGGCACCTTGCCGTTCGACGCCGGTGTCCCGGTCACGCCGGCCCGGCTGGCAGGCCTTCCGGTTTTCGTCGCTCAGGGCGATCAGGACAAAGTCATCCCGACGGAACTGCTGGACCGCACCTGGAATTATTTGCTGACGGATTCCGCCGCCCCCGCCTACGCCCGCCGCGACCCCGGAGGGCACCAGATCAGCGGCCAGACGCTCCGTGAACTCGCGGGCTGGATCCACGAGCGACTGTCGTTCCTGGCTCGTTCCGGAGCGAATGAAGGCACCACCGGCGGACGCTGGTCGGCCCTGCCGGACGGCACTCTTCCCCGCAGGGCCGGTCAGCGTCCCACCGTGTCATGGACAATCCCGCAGGAACAGCGCAGTGACAATGCGCCAGTGGACCTTCAGGAAAAGTTGTTCGCCAGGATCAGTTCGCTCGCCGGAGTCTCGACTTCGCAGTCCGTTATCTCCGTTCCAGGCGCGCGGGGCCTGATGATAAAGCCGGAACCTGACGCTCCCGAGGATGCGTTCCTGGTCCCCTCAGCCGGGGAGTTTGCCCACCAGCACCCGCCCCACGACGGCTCCCTCCACCTGGCCCTGCCACCCCAACTGGCCGCGGACGCAATCGCCAAGGGCTGGGCAGTGGCCCACCCGCTGGCCGGCATCCGGCCGGCTCGAGGCATGGTCATGGTCTACGGGCCCCGCGACGAGAATGAGCTGCACGTGGTCGCTGCAATGGTAGAGACCAGTCACGCCTGCGCCACAGGCCCCGACGCCCACAGGTTGTAACGTTCCGGCAGGCCGGCCCCGATCATGCACCCCGGCGTGGCTTGCGAACCCGCGCATGGCGTTTCGCATTGTGCCGCGCCCGAGTGCGCGTGGCAACGTGGCCCAGCTTCGCCTGGAGCAGGAGAAGGCGGGGAACGGCGAAGTAGACGGCAATGGGAACGACCACAAGAGTGAGCGTAAAAGCGCGCAGGATCGGTGGCCACTCCGGCGCCAAAGCGGCCAAAATACTCATCCCGATTGCGGCCAGCGGAAAGATCGCCACCCAGGTGATAGCAGCCCTCACATGGACCGATGCCACACCGACGGTTCGGTGATGATGCGCATCCGTTTCATCGGCCGCTAGCGCCTTACCCTCGTGTTCCACTCAATCTCCAAACGTCTGGTTGGAATTGATGCTACTGCGCGCTGTTTCGCGAAAGCAAACAAACGGTTGGAGTTATGATGGGGGCCATGGCCTGGGACACTGATGCGACGCAGAAGAAGATCCTCGATGCCGCAATTACCGAGTTCTCCGATCGGGGCTTCTCCGGTGCGCGTATCCATCAGATTTCGCGGATCTCCGGGTGCAACCGCGAACGGATTTACTTCTACTTTGGCGGCAAGGCCGGACTCTTTGAAGCGGCCCTCACCCGCGAACTCGTCACCGCCCTGGACGACCTTCCGGTCGCCGGCATGGGTCCTGGTGCGATCGGAGAGTTCGCGGGACGGTACTTTGATTTTTCCAGGAGCCGCCCCAGCCTCGCACGCCTTACCTTTTGGGAGGGGCTTGAGCAGGGACATCCAGTAGGAGCCGAGGCCCGCACCCTCCGCTCGGCGAACAAAGTCACCGAGATCCGGAATGCCCTACCGGCCTTGAGCGAGGCCGCGGCCGAAGACCTGCTCCTGACCATCGTCACCCTATGCCACGCTTGGGTCTCGAGCCCGAATGTCCCCTTAGTGATCACCGGACCGCCGGACGAAGAGCGCAGGCGCGCATCCATCGTTCGCACCGGCGAACTGCTCGCTCAAGATGCCGTGGATACGGCCCAGCGGCCGTCATAGGCGCCAGCCCGGCCTGCGTAGCCGCCGCTCCCCGGCGCCCAACCCCGGGCCCGACCCCGGGGAACTCACCCGCCACACCCGCCCGCCGCGAGTTCCGTTCTGAGAAATAGTTGACGCTTCAACTTTCCTGACGTACATTTAGTTGTAGCTTCAAGCATCACTCCCCCAAGAGAACAGAATCTGATGAAAACCCTCCTGGCCCGCATATTCGGAAAGAAGACACCCATGACGAACCTCACCATCATCGGCAACGGCAACATGGCCCGCGGCATCGCCACCCGAGCACTCGCCGGCGGCCTGACCGTGGAAATCCTCGGACAGGACATCACCAAAGCGCAGGAACTGGCCGCCAAACTCGGCGCCGGCGTCACCTTCGGGACCACCGCCGAGGCCCCGCAGGGCGCCATCGTGGTCCTCGCTGTCCCGTTCGACGCCGCCAAGAACGTCGTCAGCGCCTACGGCGAGGCCCTGACCGGCAAGACCATCGTCGACATCACCAACCCGGTGAACTTCGAGACCTTCGACTCCCTGGTCGTCGAGCCCGGCACCTCCGCCGCCGAAGAAATTGCGCAGCTTGCCCCCGCAGGCGCCAACGTGGTCAAGGCGTTCAACACCACCTTCGCCGGCACCCTCGTCGCCGGAGAGTCAGGCGGACAGCCCCTGGACGTCTTCATCGCCGGCGACAAGGCGGACGCCACCGCCGCCGTGAGCAGCTTCGTCAGCGCCGGCGGCATGCGCCCCCTGGTGGTCGGTCCGCTCAAGCGCTCCCGGGAACTCGAAGGCTTCCAGTTCGTCCTCATGACCATGCAGGCCAACCCCGAGTTCGCCGACTTCAACTGGGACACCGGACTTCAGGTCACCAAGTAACACGGACTGCGATAGGCGTCAAGAAATAGACGCAAGAGCACGACGGCGGGCCGGATCCGCCGTCGTGCTCTTGTTTGCCTCGGCGGCAGGCCTCCGGTTCAACGCTTCTTGCCTCCGACACCCGGCACGGACGCGACCTGCTTCATCCACGCCGCGATCTGGCGTTCGTCGACGTCGTCCATGGATTTGAGCTCCACACCCCGAGTCGACTTGCCCATCCCCACCGGTGTCACCGGAGGTACAGGCTCGAGCGCGGCGCCATTCACAAACATGAGCTTCACATGGCCAGCAAAACCGCCGCAGCTGAAGCACCACCCGTCGCCGACTCCGTAGTAGGACATGCCCCACTTCACTGAGCGCCGGAGGCTGGGCAGCGTCTTTGCCGCCAAAGCATCGACCGTTTCGGCGATGCCCCGCTGCGGCTGTGGCAGGCTGGCGATATATGCGAAGACTGGCTTGTCGCCGACCGCCGCTTTTGCCGGGCTTGCCCTGCCGGTCATGGATTCCGGCAGAGTTGGGGCGACGTCAACACGCGCACCGGTGCGCGTTGCCGGCTTTTGGGCTTCCCTCTTACCGATCTCCCCGCTGGTCATGGAGGGTATTATTCCTCACCCATCGCGAGACGGAACCACAACCGTTTTCTCGCGAGCCGTATCAGGCTCTTCGGCGAGGTCTCTAACTGTCCGCAGTTATCGATTCCAGGACGGCCTGGAATGCTGGACTTACTCGTATCCCCAGGCCACCATCGTCGGACACCTCGGTAAGTTGCTCGTAGCTCGTCCCGTTCCACCAAAAGACGTGTGGACTCACCGGTGCAGGTGAATCGCTGTATCCCATGGCGGCGAATCGGGCCATTCCGTTAACCGCTGGAATGACGGTGGCGTCTTCGATGATGTGCCAAACGACTTGGTGTCGGTTCGGGACGCTCATGAGCCAGCCGAATTCTTCTCGGACGCGCTTGCCGATGAGTTGTGAGGCCAAGTCGGGAAGAAGTAGAGCCCGGCTCCCGGTATAGACAGATTCACCTAACAGAGCCGTGAACGAGCCCCCTCCCGGTGCAGGGAGGGTTTCGAGTTTTTCGACTGCCAGCCCGCGAAGGTTCGCAATACCCTGGGTTCTGAGGGCTTCGAACCCGCCGAACTTGTTTGCGTTGTTGTGACTGAAAACGGTAACCGTGTCCGGGAGGTCGAGCGCGATCATCTCGACGATGCCCGGCGCGAACTCCCTGTGCGGGTAGCCGTCGATCCCTGGCATGCTCGCCTCATCATAAAGGCGTGCGAAAGTCTGCTTCGCTACATCAGCAGGGGCAAGGATGTCGAACGGATCGGGTGCGTCGAAGCTCGCCAGAACGCGTTGAAGATGTTCGCGTATCAGGTCCCGCCACAAGGATTGCGGCTGGTCACCACGAGCGGCGGCCACGTTCCAAAATCCGAATTCACGCCCGGAGTCATCGACAGCGTGGCCGGGCTGAACATGGACTTCGAGTCCCATCTCGGCGAAAACTTCGCGCGTGATCGTTCGGAAATGGTTAGCGCCTGAAATCGTGAAGAACGTGAGGTGCGAATCAGGCGGTTCCGGTTCGGGAGACTTCTTCCTGAAGATGCCCACAATGACCCGCTTTCGTTGTGGCGGTCGATCGATTCAAGTCGACAATGCCCGGCCTGGGAGTTTCTGCTGCCGTCAGTGGGTCCACAGGCTGAGCGCCCGGTGAACCCGATTCCGATTCTGTCGCAGTCCGATGGGAACCCAGGTTGCGACCCGCCCGGTAGAGACCTCCAGCCGGAACAGGCGGCATTGCTTTAGGGGCGGGTCCGGCACACCCAAGTCATGTCCAGGGTTCCGGCCGGGAATCCAGACGTGCCCACGTATCGAGACCGAGATTCGCGTGCATCGCACTGCCCCTAAGCCGATCGGTCTGCACAGCATGTGTATGGTGCTGATATGGCTTCTCCGCAGACGCTAAGTGAGCCCGAGCGCCGCGTCGTCGCGACTTGGGCCGCAGATTGCGCTGAGCGGGTGGTGGCCTTATTTGAGGCCGAGGCTCCTGCAGATGATCGCCCCCGCGACGCCATCGCCCGGGCGCGGGCCTTCGCCCGCGGTGAACTCAGTGCCGCCGACGAGATCCGCCGGCGGTTTGTTGCCGGCCGTGCCGCACGCGAGGTGACCAGCCCTGCTGCGGTGGCTGCCGCCCGGTCTGCCACGCAAGCCGCCGCCGTCGCCCACATGGGCGCGCACGCCCTGGGGGCAGCCGCGTATGCCGCGAAAGCGGCCGGACTGGCCGCGCCCGGTCGGCCTCAGACGATCGACGAAGAGATCCACTGGCAACTCGAGCACATGAGCGCCGAAGCCCGGTCCGCGCTCCGGCGCCTGCCACCGCTGGGCGCGAATCCCGCCGGTCCGCTGGGGCCAGGACTTCTCGCATCCGGAATCCTCGCCTCGATCATCCGCACGATCCAGGCCGACTTGGCCCGCCCCGACCGGCCTGCCTCCTCCAGTTGAATCTGCCGCCCGCAAGCCGGTCCCCCCACCGCGACACCATCCGCCCGCACTGGTGCTGCCAGAAAATCCGATACAGCTACTGGATTCCTGGAAGCCAGCAGCTTGGCCCACGTGTCCGGGTGAGGAGACCGTCGGGACCAGCCGCCGGAGACGGTGGTCGAGGATGCCATCACCTGCTAGGATCCCCAGAATCCCCACGACCGCATGCAAGTCGCAATCACTCTGGAGGTTCGCGATGCCGGACACCACCTGCCACATGTCGATCTCGCTGGATGGCTTCGTCGCCGGGCCGGACCAGAGCCGCGAGAACCCCCTGGGCAAGCGGGGGCTGGAGCTGCACGGCTGGCACATCGGCGACCCGCGGGCCAACGATGCCGACAAGGTCGCGAACGAGTGGCTCATGCGCCCACGGGGTGCGTATGTGATGGGTCGAAACATGTTCGGCCCGGTCCGAGGGGACTGGGATGAGGACTGGGCCGGGTGGTGGGGAGCCGAACCGCCCTACCACGCGCCGGTGTTCGTGCTGACCCACCACGGACACGACCCGATCCAGATGGACGGCGGAACGACCTTCCACTTCGTCACCGAGGGCTTCGACGCGGCCTACTCCGCAGCGCGCCAGGCCGCCGGGGACAACGGCGTGGACATCGCCGGCGGGGCCTCGACCGTCCGGCAGGCACTGATCGCCGGCGTGATCGACGAGCTCACCCTCGACATCGCACCGGTCCTGCTCGGTTCGGGCGAACGCATCTTCGACGGGGTTGAATCCTTCGGCTTCGAACCCGCCGAGGTGCTCCACTCACCGCTGGCCACCCACATCCGCTATCGCCGCGTCGGCTGACTCCGAACAGGGATCCGGCCCGCTCCGGCCCAGGTACGACCCGGTCCGAAGCCCAGGGTGTGCACATTGTGCATACCCTCCTTTTGCCCACTTCGGCGCACCCAAACAAGGGGCCACATATGCCTGGGACCAATCCCAATGGCCAGTACGTTCGTCCAGCGACGGTAATCCGTCCTCCCCGATCGGTGTGACGGGTTTCCCCCGGTGCGAGAATGTCTGCATGCTCACCTTCCTGGAGACTGAACGACTTCTGCTCCGGCAGTTCACCCCCGACGATGCGGAGCTACTCGTGGAACTGGACAGCGATCCGCGCGTGATGCGGTACATCACTGGCGGTATCCCCACCCCCCGGGGCGAGATAGAAGGCGACTTCCTCCCGGCATTCCTCGACTACTACCAGCGCTTTCCCGGCTACGGGTTCTGGGCCGCGATCGAGAAGGCGACCGGGGAATTCCTCGGCTGGTTCCACTTCCGGCCGGGCCCCGACGATCCACAAGATCAGCCGGAGCTGGGCTACCGGTTGCGCCACGCAGCCTGGGGAAAGGGGCACGCGACGGAGGGATCGCGGGCGCTGATCGCCAAGGGGTTCACCGAGTTCGGGGTGCAACGGGTTGTAGCCTCGACCATGGCAGTCAACACGGCCTCCCGAAGGGTGATGGAGAAATCCGGGATGCGCCTCGTGCGGGCCTTCGTCGCGGACTGGCCGGTGTCCGTTCCGGGCGACGAGCACGGCGACGTCGAGTACGCGATCACCCGAGATGAATGGGAGACTGACGATTCCCGCCTTCGTCCCCAGTGACCCGCCCGTATCGGCGCGCGGCCGAGGCTGCCCTTCAGCAGCTTCAGTGCCCCCCCCCCCCCCCCGCGCGGAAACCAGTTCGAAAGCTTCGATGCTTCAGTCGCGGTCCTCGCCAGCCAGGCATGCGCACAACTGCGTGAGTTCATCCAATCCCGGCTGCGGCACGGCGTAAGCGGCCGCAGCGGTGACGATGCCGCTCTCCGGGCTGGACTCGCCTCATCGATGCTGGTCGGGATCGTCACCAGCAGGCGGATCATCGGCGTGCCTGTGCTGGTCGACGCGGACACGGAGAAACTGGTGGCGACCGTAGCTCCGGCGATCCAGCAGATCCTGGTCGGCGCACCCTCCCAGACTGACCGGATCGTGGAAGGCACCGGCGCGTGACTGCCATTGAAAGTCATGTCACATAGGACTCGTGGGCTGCATGAACTCATGTCAGCTGAAATAGGCAGGTAGGGGCCCAGCCACCAGCAACGGCATCAGGTGTACAGGGGCTTGGACAATGTCCACGCTATCTTTGGCCGGACAAAGGTCCGCCAGCCCCTCCCGGCCACACGCCAATTCGAAGTCATGGTGGCCTGACTGCGCTGACCCTACACGGCCGGGGAGTACGCGGACCTCCGCGCCCTCCCGGAAAACCTGACAGCGACCGATCAACGTTGAAGCCCGGATTAGACTCACGCACACGGGCAAGCCCCCCGTTCCTCTGCGGCTTCCCACCGGCTGTCACCATCACCGATCAGGACCCCTATGCGGAGATTGCATGCTTCCTGAAGATCCATCGCGGGAACGTGGCCCGAATATTCAAATGAACGCGCGCACCTAACGGTTCACTTGACAATATTTCTGAGTCGACTCAAAATTGAGTAGGCTCATGTTTAACCAAACCGTACGTCATAGAGGAGCAGCACGCCATGAGGGCATTCGTCGTCACCAAGTACAAGGAGCCGCTTCGCGCAGCAGACGTCCCTGAGCCGACCGTCGGCGACCGCGATGTGCTGGTCCAGGTCCAGGCAGCTGGCCTCAACCAATTGGACGAAAAGATCCGCCTGGGTGAGTTCAAGCAGATCCTCCCGTACAAGCTGCAGCTGATCCTTGGCAACGATGCCGCCGGCACAGTCATCCGTGTCGGGGCAGAGGTGCGCGGCTTCAAACCCGGTGACGAGGTCTACGCCCGCCCCGACAAAGACCGCATCGGCACGTTCGCCGAACGCATCGCCATCACCGAGGCCGATCTGGCACTGAAACCCGCATCGATCAGCATGGAGGAGGCTGGCTCACTACCGCTGGTTGCACTTACGGCGTGGCAGGCCCTCGTTGAGCAAGGCAACGTACGTCCGGGGCAGAAAGTCCTCATTCACGCCGGGGCCGGCGGGGTCGGGTCGATCGCGATCCAACTCGCCAAGCACCTCGGCGCCACCGTCGCGACCACCGCCAGTGCCTCCAACGCCGACTTCGTGCGCGATCTCGGCGCGGACACTGTGATCGACTACCGTACGCAGGACTTCGAACAGCTCCTCACCGGGTACGATCTGGTGCTCGACAGCCTCGGCGGGGAGAACCTCGTCAAGTCACTGCGCATCCTCAAGCCCGGCGGGAAGGCGATCGGAATCGCCGGCCCGCCGGACCCGGCGTTCGCACGCAAGGCCGGCCTGAACCCTGTGCTGCGCCTGGCCATCGCGGGGCTCAGCAGCCGGATCCGGCGGCAGGCGAAGAAGCTCGGCGTCAGCTACGAGTTCCTCTTCATGCATGCCAGCGGCGACCAGTTGCGCCAGATCACCGCCCTGGTTGACGACGGCGTGCTGCGCCCGGTCGTTGGACGGGTCTTCGACTTCGCCCAGACCCCACAGGCGCTCGAGTCGCTGGCCAAGGGTGGCCTCCGCGGCAAAGCCGTCGTCACACTTCCCTCCTGAGCCGCCGGCAGCCATTCACCTCACAGACCACCCAGGAGGACTACCAGCATGAGCAGCTTTGACACCCCGAACGGCTCTGTCGTCACCTCGTACGCGAAGGCCGCCACACGCTCCATCACTTCAGGTGGCATCACCTACGCCTACCGCGAGCTGGGGCCCAAGACCGGCATCCCCGTCGTATTCTTCGTGCACCTTGCCGCGACCCTGGACAACTGGGACCCGCGCATCATCGAGCCCATCGCGAAGAACCGCCACGTCATCACCTTCGACCAGCGCGGTGTCGGCGCCTCCACCGGGCAGGTTCCCGACAGCGTCGAGGCGATGGCCGACGACGCCCACACCTTCATCAAGGCCCTCGGGTTCGACCAGGTCGACGTCTTCTCCTTCTCAATGGGCGGCATGATCGCCCAGGACCTGGTCCTCAAGCATCCCGACCTCGTCCGCAAGCTCGTGCTGGCTGGTACCGGGCCGCGGGGCGGCAAGGACATCGACAAGGTCGTCGGCACCACCTACTGGGACGTCCTCCGCGCGACCCTGACACGCTCGGACCCGAAGGAGTTCCTGTTCTTTAACCGCAACGCGACCGGCAAGCCGGCCGCGAAGGCGTTCATCAAGCGCTTGCAGGAGCGCACTGTCGACCGCGACAAGCCGATCAGCACCAAAGCCTTCCAGACTCAGCTGAAGGCAATCCGGAAGTTCGGCCGCTCCGCGCCGTCGGACCTGTCAAGGCTCACCCACCCCACCCTCATCGCCAACGGCGACAACGACCGCATGGTGCCGTCGGTCCTGTCCGGGGACCTGCACCGGCGCATCAAGGGATCCGAGCTGATCATCTACCCCGATTCGGGCCACGGCGGAATCTTCCAGTTCCACGACAGGTTCTCCCCCGTCGCCGTGGAATTCCTCGCCCACTGACCAGCACGTACCTGACAAGATCCCGCTAACAGAGCAGAGAGTCACTGTGGCTGTGCCCGTCCGTGAATACGGGCGGGCACAGCCATTGGCGTGGCGCCCCGTCGCGCTGGCCAGCTCGAACAGGACACCCACAAACGCGTCAGCAGAGTGATCAAAAGTATCGCCACCCGTGACGCGGCCCCTGGCTAGTGACTCCCCCGGAGTGTCAGGCCAACCCCGGATCCTCCGCTATTCAGACACTCCCTGCGGCGGGAGTGGTGCCACCGCGCTCACTTTTGGTGAACGCGGTGGCACCGGTTGTTCCCTTATGCGTTCGTCGCCGCCAACTGCGGGTAGACCGCTTCGAGGGGTGCGCTGAGTCCGGCCTTGAGCTGGACAGACGTGTCGTCGGCGAGGACCTCGTACTGCCCTGCCTCGGTGGCGTCGAACACGGTGCGCACCAGCACGGCCGGGTCGAGCTTCGGGTCGGTGGCGTGCGCGGCCATCGCGGTGTCGACGTATGCGACGTGGACGCCGACGACGTGCACGCCGGCGGGGGCGAGTTCGAGGCGGAGGGAGTTAGTCGCGGACCAGAGGGCGGCTTTGGTGGCGCTGTAGATGCCGGCGACGGCGTACCAGCTCAGGGCCGAGTGGATGTCGATGATCATCGCTCCGTCCTTCACCGACAAGACCGGAGCGAACGCGCGGGCGACGAAGAGAGGCCCGAGAAAGTTCGTCTCGACGTTCCTGCGGATCTCCTCGTCCGTGTGGGTGAGGATCCCGGCACTGGAGACCGACGCGCCGGCGTTGTTGATCAGCACGGTCACATCCGGTGCCGCCTCGACCGCCGCCTGGATGGAGGCGGAGTCGGTGACGTCCAAGGCGAGCGGAACGATGCGCTCGTCGTTCCAAGTGCGGGGGGTGCGGGCGGAGGCATAAACCTTTGCAGCTCCCCGCGCGAGTGCTTCGTGCACGAACTGCGTGCCGATTCCGCCGTTGGCTCCGGTGACGAGGACGACTGCTCCGTTGAGTGAGGGCATGACTGTTTCTTCTTTCTGATCGGTACGGGGTATGTAAGGTCGGCGGCGGACGGCCCGCGGCAGACGATTAGGCGTGTGCCAGGGCCGGATAGTCGGTGTACCCGGCCGCGCCGCCGCCATACAGGGTTGCCGGGTCCACCTCATTCAGTGGCGCACCAGTGCGCAGGCGCTCAACAATGTCGGGGTTCGACAGGGCGAAGCGGCCCAGCGGCGCGATGTCCGCGAGCCCGGCGTCGATGTCGTCGGCAATCTGCTCACGGTCGCGCCCATAGCGGACGACGAGGATGGCCGCAGGCCACGCGTCGCGGAAGGACCGCAGCAGTTCGTCGTCACCGAGGTGGTGTACGTGCAGGTACGCAAGGTCCAGTGCGGCGAGTTCGCCGACCAGGTGGCGGTACTGGGTCCGGACGTCGGCGGGATCCCCTTCGTTGATTCCGCCCAGCGGGAACGCCGGTGAGATGCGGATGCCGGTCCGGTCTGCCCCGATCTCCTCGGCCACCGCGCGGGCGACCGCGACGACGAACCGGGACCGGTTCTCCACGGATCCGCCGTATTCGTCCGTGCGGTGGTTCGAGTTTGGCGAGAGGAACTGGTGGAGCAGGTACCCGTTCGCGCTGTGGATCTCCACGCCGTCCGCTCCCGCTGCGATAGCGGAGGCTGCGGCGTGGCGGAACCCGGCGATGGTGGCCTGGATGTCTTCGGCAGTCAGCTCACGCGGCACCGGCGTCTTCTGCGGGCCCGTTGGAGTGAACATGTCCTGCTCGGCCGAGATCGCCGACGGGCCCACGGGCTGACGGTGGTGCGGGGTGTTATCCGGGTGCGACATCCGGCCGACGTGCATCAGTTGGATGAACAGGGCTCCGCCGCCTGCATGCACCGTGTCGGCGATCTTTCGCCATCCCTCGATGTGTTCAGGAGTGTAGATGCCGGGGGTGTTCAGATAGCCCTGGCCATCCTCGGACGGCTGCGTGCCCTCGGTGATGATCAGCCCGAGCGAGGCGCGTTGGCCGTAGTACTCCGCGGCCAGTTCCCCGGGGGTGCCATCAGGGTTTGCGCGGCTCCGGGTCAGCGGGGCCAGCGCGAGCCGGTGCGGCAGCTCCACATTGCCGAGGGTGAAGGGTTGCCAGAGGGAGGAAGTCATGTGTGCGGTCCTTTGCGTCGCGGGGTAATAGCGCCACCACTCTGCCGGGGCGGAACACTGGGGTTCGGCCCTTGCGTGGGAGAATGAACGAAGGAACATTCGAACCCACACAGTAGTGACTATACTCATAACTGAGTGCAGTCAGAATCTATTCCGGAGGATCCATTACCATGTCTCTCGCCTCCCAGCCGGTCGGACGGCGCGAGCGGAACAAGCAGCAGAAGCTGGACCGCATCACGGCCGCGGCAAGCGAACTGCTGGCCGAGCACGGCATCGAGGATGTCACGACCCAGCAGATTGCCGACAAGGCGGACATAGGCACCGGGACCCTGTTCCTTTACGCGAAGACCAAAGGCGAACTCCTCCTCCTCGTGCAGAACGCACACTACGCCGAAGCGCTTCAGCAAGGTCGGGTTGATGCCGAAACCACCCCGGATACCCTCGATGCGGTGCTGGCAATCGTACGGCCGATCGTGGAATGCAACCGCGTCCAGGTCGACAACGGACGCACGTACCTGCGGGAAATGGTCTTCGGTGATCCCGCGGAGCCCCGTCACGCTGAGGCCCTCTCCATCGTCGCGCAGACCGAGGAGGCCATCGCTGCCGTCCTGGGCAGGCAGGAGCTGCCTCGTGCGCAGGATGCCGCTACGACGGCCCGCATCGTCACCGCCATCATGTTCCTCAGCATGGCAGCGACCGTGAACGCCGCATTGAGCATCGACGAGATCGTTCAGGACATCCGGACCCAGGTCGGCGTACTGCTGTCTCGCTGACACAATCAAGTGCTCGCACTAACGCCCGGTGTCCACCAATTGCCTGGGGTCGTGGATCGGCAGAAGAACGGCCACCGCTACTGTACTGAATGCGCAGCCTGACTCCCTCACCAGACGAGGGGGCACCGTGCGGTCCCAGGCAAAGGATTTTGAACGCCGGACTTCAAGTTAGGCGTTCCCCTCAGCCCCGCAAACCCGCCGGATCTTCTGTGTGCTGGAGCCGGGAGCGCGGTTCGCCGCATTCCGGGTTTTTAAGTCCTCCCGGGCAGCAGGTGGGGTCCCATCCGATCGGTCCGGGTCGCCATGAGTGCGTCGGTAAGCCGCCGGACGTCCCTTGCCCGCACTTCGTCTGTGGGTGGCACGGTGCAGGACTCGCTGGTGCAGGTCAGCAGCGCTGCCGTGACCTCCGCGATCAGAGCCGGGGATGGGCTAAACCGGTATCCGCCGTCGGCAGGGTCGTTAGAAGAATTCAGCGCCCTGGTGATGAACACGGCGGCCTGCGTCCTGCTCGCCATGCCGAGTTTCCTCAGAATGGTTGAGGTCAGATTCTTCACGGTCTTTTCCGCCAGCGACATTTCCTGGCTGATCTGGCGGTTGGTCAGCCCTCTCCCCAGTCGGATGGCGGTATTCATTTCCTGTCTCGTAAGGGTCAGGAGTCTCCTATCCAGGGACTGGGTTGCGGGCCCGACGAGCGGGGTAACGAGCGCGGTCCGGAACCGGCCGCTGTACGCGGTGTGCCCGGCCAGGGCACGGCGGATGAGCCTGAGCTGTTCGCAGCTGCCGTCCTGTTTGGACAGGCACCCCCATGCGCCGGCCAGAATCGAGTCGATCAGCACGACTTCGTTGGCATCTCCGGTCATCAGGAGGCACCGGATGGTCGGGGCCGCCGCAGCGATGGCCCGGCACACGTCGGCACCTGAACCGTCCGGGAGATCATCGTCAAGGATGACCAGCTCCGGGCGGAGGGCAGGGATTCGCCGGAACGCCCGGTGCGCGGATCCTGATTCTCCGGCGATGCTGAGACCTTCGGACTCCAGCAGATGGCGCAGGCCCCGTCTCACGACCTCGTGGTCGTCCAGCAGATAGAGGCCCCGGCCGGCCAAAGGGGGCGGCGGGTGGATTTCCGGTTCAGCCATCATCGCCATTACGTTCCTTCGCTTTTAAGGCACCGAAGGCGTGCTGGATGATCCCGTCCGGTCCCCATCCAGCGTGCATCCATGCGCACACTGCCCGACGGGCCCCACACTAAACCGATAGGGCCGACCCAACAAGGGCCCGCGGGGGTGGATCCGTGGCTTTTCTGAACGTGTTCTGCAGACAACCGGTGTCGTAACCTCAGAGCGCCACTAGTGCTCCGTCGGGGAGTATGGCCCAGAGCACGCTCGGGCGGCGTCGGGCGCTCTTGGACGCTGCGCGCTTCTCCGATGGCGCTCATGATCCCGTGGTTCGAACGTGTCGGCCGAGGATTTCGGCGCGTTTCCTGACCGCGCTAACGTAATCGGTGAAAGCCTGCTGCGTGTCGGACGCAAACTCCCGGAGCAGCAGCCCGCAAAGCGGGCCAGTGAACTCTTCTCTTACGAGCAGGTGCGTCATGCCGCCCAGCGGTTCAAGCGTGAAGGTGCGCACCCCGGTGAGCAGGCCCAGAGGCAGGCCCTGGGTCCAGGTCATCACCTCGCCGGGCATCTGCTGGACGCGCAGCCGGAAGGTGCGCTCCCCTCCGGTGTGGGTTCGGATTCTGATGGTGCCACCGTTGCGCAACTCGCCCCTGATGTGCGTGATGCCGGATTCCCAGACGGTGAAGTTCCGTGCATCGGTGATGACGTCCCAGACGGTGGAGCTTCGGGCTTTGATCAGTGTCTCGGCCCCGACCGAGTGCCTGGCCATGCTGTGACCCTGGCCGAGAGGGCGCCGGGTTATGGGCACCTGGTCTGTAGACATCAGCCCGCAACCCAAGGCATTGGCCGCGGGACCGGACTGCCGACGCGACCAGCCAGGCATCGGCAGGCTCCACGGCCGATAGCGCCGGCAAGGGACAGCGCCGCGTTCTGGACGGCCATGACACCGCAGCCCTCCGCGGCCGGCAGATCGTGCATCACCAGCACGACGCTCCCTACTGATTCTTCAGACAAGGGGTTCTCCTTTTCTAAACGGAGTGACAGCCGGATAGTAGCCCGGCTTCCTGTGGGCAGCCAGAGAGTCCACTGATCGGGTTATGCCTCGCAGCCTCGGCCGGTCCGAACCGCCTGCGGGAACGCCCTCGACGGCTGGCAACCGGCCACCGTGCCGCCCAATGGCATGGAGCGACAGTCTGGAGGTTGCGCAGAAGGACACCGCACCCTGGTCGAGGACTAAGACACCACCTCGTCCATGGTCATTGCATCTGCTGCCACGCGGTGCTGGGTCGATGGCGCTCTCAGACCAGAGCCTTGGTCTTGATTCTTTCGAATTCATCAGCGCTGATTGTTCCGGAGTCCCGAAGAGCCGTGGCTTTGGAGATCTCGTCGCTCGGACTCGGTGCAGCGACGCTGCGGATGTAAGCATCCGAGGCCTCCCGGTTCTCCTGGGCCCGTGCCATGGACCGCTCCGTCATGCCCTTACCGCGGGCAATCACGTAGACCAGCACACCCAACAAGGGCACGAAGACCAGGAAGAGGATCCAGACGGCTTTCCACCAACCGCTCAGCATGTCGTCGCGGAACAAGTCGCCGATGACGGCGAACAACGCCCAGAGGAAGGCGATGAACGCGTATACGAGGAAGAACCACCAGAAAATATCCCAAAAGTTTTCCCAGAAACTCATGTCAACTTCCCTGCTTTCTGTAGGAGCGGAGTGGGTCGGGAATGCAGCCGGGCAGGACTGAGGCTAGCTGCAGACCTGCCCGGAGGGGCCTTGAGGTCAGCATTTAGTCGCCGTTTGGAGGTCACTGACCGCGGCCTGGACGTTGGCGGCGTCGTCCCGCAGGGAGGCGGCCGCCTGAGTAAGGGTGGCATCATCCGGGACGGCTCTGACGGCTGCGTCGAACTTGTTTTCGGCCGTCTTAACTGCGTCCATTTCGTCTTTGGCTACATCCTGGCTGGCCTTGACCAGGTCGTCGTAGGTCTTCGCGACCTGTTCCCGTGCCGATTTGATCTGTTCTATCGTGGCAACAGGTTTGAGTGTCTGTTTGAAATTTGTCAGGGATCCGGCGAAGGCACTGGCAGCAGCGCAGGCCTGCGAAACGTTCTTCTCCGCTCTGGCGCTGCTGACACTGGTGCCGGGGCTGGACGTGCCGCAACCCGTGAGCAGTACGATGGCTGCCCCGGCTGCGATCGATCCGGCGAGGATCGGGTGTGGTCTGGACACTGGAGGCCCCTTTCCGAAATGGAATGCGGCAGGGAACCCTGCCGCACGCAAGTCCGACCATTGTCTACCCGTAACGCGGGCGTGGGCCTCATCCGGGGAAGGTGATACGTAGCGGCAGAACCACGAGTTCACCGGACTCGAGATTGCCTCCACTACCAACCGGATTGAAGGCGGCACGAACGCCCAACTCAGACTGATGCTCCACAGCCACCGGGGCATGAGCGAAGAGCACCAAAAGCGAGCCATCCCGAGGTAGGACTCGAACTGCATTCCCTCCATTTCGTCCCGGCAGCTGAGCACCAGTCCCGGAGTCACCGCCACGGGGCAGGTGCCGGGAGATCCGACGGCACCGGAGGGCTAGGACTCATGGCGCAGACTAACGGAGAAGCAGGTCCCAGCCGTCGGGTCTGGTTAGGGTGGAGGATGACCGGAGAACCGAACACTTGGCACGACAAGCACAAGGCTTCCCTCACCCGCGGGCAGCAGGCCGCGGACTTCATGCGAAACGGGATGGGGAGCTGGCCTTTCGTGGGAGGTTTCATCGCCTTCATGCTGGTCTGGGCCGCCGTAAACACCTGGGCGCTGGCGACCCATGCCTGGGATCCGTACCCCTACATCCTTCTTAACCTCTTTCTGTCCATGCTGGCCGGTCTGCAAGGAGCAATTCTGCTCATCGCCGCCAAACGCCAGGATGCCATCGCAGGGGCCATGGCCCAGCATGACTACACTACGAACCTGAAGTCCAAGGAAGAGATCGATCTCCTGATGGACATTAACCGCCAGCAGTTGGAGATTCTCCGCGAACTTCAGCAACTCACAGAACACGGACCAAACGAAAGCAGCCTTTCAACTAGCGCCCGCCCGGCCTAAAAGATGAACCGATACCGGCAGCCGGCAACCCTGGCTAACGGCTCAGGCGTTCCGCAAAGAGGTGCCCCGTAAAACGGCAGCGAAGCCTCCCGTAAGCGGGCCCCCGACGTGCCACACCCCGGGCAGTGACCTGCGGCGCCGTTGTCATGAGTGCCTGATGGGGCGCTCACAGAGTGCGCCAAGGCAGCGCGCGTGTGGAAATTTCGTTGTTCGACAACCCCGGTTGGCGGGCGGATACTGAAGAACCATGAAGCCTACCCAAAGCGGGTTGCGCATCCAGCTTCTCGGCTCGTTCATCGTGTACGTCAACGGGAACGCCGTCGAGAACAGCCACTGGCGGCTGCAGAAGGCAAAGGCCGTGGTGGCAATGCTGGCGCTGGCGCGTGGTCAGCGTAACCGTCGCGAGCAGGTACTGGACCGCCTGTGGCCTGACATGGAGCCGGTGGCCGCCGCACGGAATCTGCATCAGACCCTGTACGTCGCTCGCCGTGCGCTCGCTAGCGCTGGAGCCGGCAGCGACGGGCTGCTCGCCATCCGCGGTGAAGTGGTCGTGCTGGATGACACTGGCCCGGTCGATGTCGATGTCCTGCAGTTCGAGCGTTCGGCCGTGGCAGCGTTGACTGCAGGTGTCGAGGCCGGCCTGCGCGATGCGGCCGACTTGTACACTGGTGATCTTCTGCCGGAACTGCCGGATGCGGACTGGCTGACGACACGCCGCGATGAGCTCCGGGAAATCCATCGCGAGGTACAGGTGAAACTGGCGTCCACGGTGGCGCAACGCGCACCGGAGGAAGCGTTGGTCATCCTCACCCATGCGCTCGAATCCGATCCCGTTCACGAGGGAGCCGTGCGCGCGCAGATGGTGGTGCTGGCTGGGATGGGCCGGCGGTCGGAAGCATTGGCACGATATGAGCGGCTGGTCGACGAACTCCTCGACGCGTTCGGGACCGACCCGGACACCCGGACGGTGGAACTGTTTCGCGAATTGTTGACCGGCTCGCCGCCCGAGGAACGCCTCCACCAGCCCGCCGGAGTGACCGGCAAAGACGATGCCATCGGCTATCTGCCATCCCCGTTGACAAGCTTCATCGGGCGCGAGCGTGAGCTCGTTGACGTCGAGCGGCTGATGGGCCATGCTCGCCTGCTCACCCTCACCGGGGCTGGCGGCAGCGGCAAGACCAGACTAGCCTTGGAGGCCGCGAAGACAGTTCGTCCTGGGTACGTGGACGGAGTCTGGTTCGTCGACCTCGCGGCCGTTGGGGAGTCGCTGCTGGTGGCCGATGCCGTAGCCGAGGTCCTCGGGTTGGATTCCGGCGCGGCACCAAGCCGCGTGCAAGCGCTGGTCGACCAACTGGGGCGACGCTCGCTGCTCCTCGTGCTGGACAACTGCGAACACTTGCTCGCGGCCTGCGCGCAACTCGTCGTCGCGCTACTTGACGGATCCCCTGGGATTAAAGTTCTGGCCACCAGCCGGGAGCCACTCCATGCCGACGGGGAGTACACCTACCGGGTGCCGTCATTGCCTTTGCCCTCGCCCCTGCCGTCTGACGCTCTCGACCTGGCCGTGCTGGGCCGTCTGCCCTCTGTCCGGCTTTTCGTTGAGCGGGCAGCGCAGGTCCGGCCGGGTTTCGCGCTCGACGCCGACAACGCGCAGGGGGTGACAGAGTTGTGCCGACGGCTCGACGGGATGCCGCTGGCCCTCGAATTGGCCGCGGCCAGGACGGCCGTACTCGAACCGGCCGAGATCGTCCAGGGATTGGGCGATGCATTGTTCATGCTCGGCGGGGGAACCAGCGGCGTCACACGGCACCAGACGCTGCGTGGCACCTTGGAATGGAGCCACGAACTGCTCACCAAACCGGAGCAGGTTCTGCTGCGCCGGCTGTCTGTGTTCGCGGGTGGTTTCACCCTCGACGCTGTGGCAGCAGTCTGCGCTGACGCGCCCCTCCAGCAGGTCGAACTGCTCGACCTGTTGGCCAAGCTGGTGGACAAGTCTTTGGTGGTCACCGAAAGGAGGGGCGCCGGGACCCGATACCGGCAATTGGAGACGGTCCGCCAGTTTGGCCAAGAGAATCTCGATCATGCAGGTGAGGCGGCTCAACTGGCGGCTGCGCATTGCGCCTACTTCCTTGCCGTCGCCGAATCCCACAATCCCGAACGGGCCACCGGGGTGGTCATCGAACAACCGAAGTTGCTCGACCGCGAGCACGACAACCTGCGCGCTGCGTTGCGCTGGTCGTGCGCCCACGAGCCCGGGACCGCGCTCCGGCTCGCGGCCAGCCTGTGGCGGTTCTGGTTCCTCCGCGGTCACGCGGTCGAGGGAGCACGTTGGGTGGAGCGTGCCTTGGCGGTGGCTCCCGACTCGACCCGGCCTCGCGCGGCCGCTCTGATCGGCCTGACCGGGCTGGACAGCCGGCAGGGCCGTGGCGATCGGCATCGGGCGCTCGGCGGGGAGGCTCTGGCAATTATGCGGGAGATCGGCAACCCCGACGAGGTGACGATGGCCCGGCTCATTGAGACCTCGCTCGCCTGGAGCACTTTCGACCTCGACGAGGCCGAACAGCTGGCGGCCGACGTGCACACCGAGGCAGTCGAGGGTGGCAGACCCGAACATTGCGCAGCCAGCAGTTGGCTGCTCGGCCAGTGCGCGTTGTCCCGGGAGGACGGACCACTCGCCGCCCGTCACCTAAACACCTGCCTGAGCGAACTCGCGCAGTCTGAGACCAGCACTCCACCCTTCCTGCCGGTGATCACGCCCAGCCTGCAACTGGTCCCGATCGCCGGACGGTTGGTGCCCTGCGTCGAGGAAACCCTGCTGTTGGGCCGGCGGGTCGGCGTCATCCAAGCCAAAGGCTACGTGCTGTCCGCGATCGGCTACGCGGCCAGGCTTTCGAGAGACACGCAGTCTGCGATATCCGTCATCACGGATGCAGCCGAACATTTCGCCGAGTTAGGAGATGACCTGGCCAGGGCGCAAACACTCCACCAACTTGGCTGCATTCTGCGCGACTGTGGCGACCACAGTGCGGCCGATGAGGCCCTGTCCTTGGCGCGGGAGCTTCGGCTCGGTCTGGGCGACCGACGCGGCGAGCTGCTGACCGAGATTAATATCGCCCTGCTCCGCGCCATGGGTGGTGATATCGACCGCGGCCTGACAGACGCTCGGCGTTGCCTTTCAGGGTTCGAGTCCGCGGGAGATCAGGTGGGAATGGGCGCCACGCTGACCATTCTCGGTGCCGCCGAACTGATCTCCGGGGAGGTCCGGGCAGCGCGGGAAATGTACAGGCAGGCAGCGGAAAAAGTCGCCCCATGGCGGCGACACACTGGCTGGCAACGGTTGATGGTGGCAGAGCTATCCAACGAGCTCGGCGACCCACATCGGGCGGCCCGAGAAATTGACAAGGCTGGGGAAATTTTCGACCGAACGAAATGCCTCATCGCCGGTCAGCGGCTGGCCGCACTGCGTAGGCGGGACCCGGATGATGATGTTGAGACGGCGTTGAGTGCTCGTTGAGTACGGTTCACTAGCGTGATTCCTGGATCTGACAAATAGATCTGACCAACCAACAGCAATCAGGAGGAACGCATCGTGACAACGACGCAGACTGGGCCGACCCGTATCGGCGAGGCCACCATCGCCGAGTTCGCCGCCGGGCTGCGCGGCACGGTCGTCAGGCCAGGGGACGCGGACTACGACCACGAACGCAGCATCTGGAACGGGGCCCACGACCGGCGCCCGACGCTCATCGCACGCTGTGCGGGTGTGGCAGACGTGATCCGCACGGTCGATCTCGCGCGCAGCGAGGGGTTGCCGTTGTCGGTTCGCGGCGGTGGACATTCGATCCCCGGGTTTTCCACCGTCGACGACGGTATCGTGCTGGACCTTTCGCTGATGAAGGGGGTCCAGGTGGACCCTGCCCGCCGCCGCGTGGCGGCACAGGCAGGGTGTACCTGGAAGGACCTGGATGCAGAGACCCAGCAATTCGGGCTTGCGGTGACCGGTGGCCTGGTGTCCTCAACCGGCATCGCCGGCTTCACCACCGGCGGCGGCATCGGCTGGCTCGTGCGCAAGCACGGGCTGGCCAGCGACAACCTGGTCGGCGCCGACGTCGTCACTGCTGACGGGCAGTTTATTCACGCCAGTGCCGATGAGCACCCCGATCTGTTCTGGGGGCTGCGCGGCGGCGGCGGCAATTTCGGTGTGGTGACGTCCTTCGAGTATCAATTGCACGAAGTGGGGCCCATGGTCCTTTCCGGCCTGGTTTTCTACCCCGCAGAAGAAGCGGAGCAGGTGTTGCGCGGCTATCGGGCGGCCTGCGCGGCGGCCCCCGATGAGCTGACCACGCTGGTCAACATGACCATGGCGCCGCCGGTCCCGTTCCTGCCAGAATCAGTGCACGGCAAGCCGGTCATCGCTGTGGGAGGGTGCTGGTCCGGCGATCTAGATGCCGGCGAGGCTGCCACCGCACCCTTCCGGTCATTGGGCACGGTCATCGCCGATGTGTTCACGGCCAACCCGTACGCGGGATGGCAGCAGGCGCTCGATCCGCTGTACCCGCGGGGCGTGCACAACTATTTCCGCTCGGCATTTCTGCGCGCCGCCGACGACGCGTCCGTGCGCGTGCTGCTGGACTCGTTTGCGGCATTGCCCAGCGCCATGACGCAGATTCACCTGCACCACCTTGGCGGCGCGGTCGGCCGGGTTCCTGCCGAAGCAACGGCCTTCGCACTCCGCGACCAGGAATTCATCGTCAATGTTGTTGCGCGCACGCCGACAGCGGAAGGCTTCGCGGATGTCGTCGAATGGGCCCGGGGCGTGACGTCTGCGCTCGGTCCGGATGTGACGGCCTACGTGAATTTCACAGGTGAAGCGAATACGGCGCTCGTCCGGGCGTCGTACCCGGCGGATACATACCGGCGGCTCGTGGAACTGAAAAACGAATACGACTCCACCAATCTATTCCGGTTGAACCAGAACATCGCCCCCACGGTGTGACAGCACTGCCTGCGCCAGAGGCACCTCGGATGGGTCCGCTGCACCCAGCAAACCCCTTACCTGAAGTTGCGTGAGTTGAGGCAGGAAGATCCCTGGGTTTCCGGGGGTCTTCCTGCCCGTCTCGTGGGAAGCAGGCAAGGAGCGAGCCACAAAGCAGCAACGGCAGGAAACTCACTCCGGTGTGGACAACGTACACACCCCTCTTGGCCGGACAAACGGGAACCAGCCTTCCCCCACGCCACCGGTAAGCCCGCATTCCGGAGAAAAACATCTTCAAGAAATCCCCGCAGGTCATGTCGTCAGTAGGACCCCACGGCATGAATAGGTATTAGGCCAACCACAGCCACCAAAACAACTCGGAAAGGAGACCCGGATGACCCACCCCCCTCGAACGAGGGGAAACACAGCGCCCGAGGTGGGACTCGAACTGCATTCCCTCCCCCGCACACACTGGACTCCCCGGACATGCGGAATCCGGCCCGGTTCGAAGGCCGAAGTGTGGACAAAGTACACATTCCCAAATTGCCCAGTTCAAAGCATCGCAGCCACGTGCCGCCCCCAAGAAGTGAAGAGCGCACTCCAGACGATCTGGGCATCACACACCTGAATTCAGACGACCCACGCGCGCACGTCTTGATGGCCTCGATTAAGCTGATGCGCTCTCGTCGGCCCGTCTGAACACCCGTCGCACGCCGCCTCGCGCGAGCATGAGAACTATGATCACTGCAGTCACTTGAAAGAAGCCACCGAGACGGACAGCGTCGCCGAATACCAGGTCAACCAGTCCGAGCACCATGAACTTGCTCCCCGGCAGCACCAGCAACAGGGTGAACGCGCTGACAATTCGAACCCGCCGAGTATCGGCCGACCGGATCCGCGCAACGATTTTCTTCTTCGCCCACAGCACGACTTCAAGGACGACCTTCAGCAGGATCGCCGTCAAGAGCGCCAACAGGAATGTTTCGGATATGACGTCGGGAAACAGCTGGATGAACACACCCAGCACCACGAGATAGACCAGCACGTCGACCAGATCTATTGGACGGATCCGCATCCAGCGAGTATATCGACGGCGCCCGGACCGCCCTCTTGCCCGATTAGGATTCCTTCCGCTTCGCTCAGGCCCTGCAAGTGCCTCACCCGCCCCACGCAGACCCAGAGCAGTCCGTTTGCCCTTTCCACGGTCTGCCCCATAAGAGTCGTTCACGCGTGGTCTCGGTCTCTCCGCGACCAGGATGTAACCAAGGTCCGCCGCCCTCGACTCGCGGATCTGGCTCCCAGCTAGGGGTGCCGACCTGTCAATGAGCAGCTGGTCGGCAAGTACTACCGTTCGTGCTCTACGTGGACGGGGTCTTACGCCGGCCTTCCAGCAGGGCAAGAGTAGCCCAGGATAAAAGCGCTGGGACCAGGATCAGCAGGACGAAAACCCACCACTGGTAGTGGAAGCTCCACAGCAGGACGAGCCCACCCACGACGAGTCCGAGTACAAAGTAGAGCACGAAAAAAACGATCCCCAGACCCATGATGCGTCGATTCATGAGTACATGCTCCCATGAGGAGCAATACCTTAATGGAAGTAGTGAGCCAGGGAGTTTGGTGGAGGCTCGTGGCGCCACGAAGCGTGCCCGTAAGCCGATCCCTCAGCGGGCGCTGCGATAAGACCCGGCGCTATGGCAGGAACGGCTGCGGGTGCCAGAAGCCACCCCAGCTGCCGCATGGATCCCGCGTGCCAGGCACGCATCGCCGCCGGTGGGTGTGCCACGGCTAGTCTAGGGGTTCACAATTCTTGGGGGATTGAATGGCTCGGACACACAACGCACCGGTTTTTCTCGCCGGAGTGATCCTCGTGTCCGTCGGCTGGATACTCTTCGGCCCGACGAGTATGCTCGCGGCAGCTTCCGATCGACCCGTCTCCCCCAGTCACCCAAATGCGGGGTTGTAGGCTCAGAACATGTCAGCTCATTGGGGGATGCAGACTCAGCGCGGAAGAGTACTGCTTGTTTTGACCGGACTCGTCCTTGCGCTGGCGGGTTGTACGTACAGTGATCCGCCTGAGCAGACAGTTAGCTCATCGTCCGAAGGGGCAACGGTGCCGCCCCGGTCATTTGAAGAAAACGTTGGTGACGTGGCCCGTTTGCTTGGTGCATCCGTAACGGCCGCTGGTATGCCAACGGAAGCAGAGCCTGCCGGGAAATTGGTCACTGTTCTTGCTCCCGGGGACTACGTCGTCACGGCCGCGTGTGCCGGCGGCTACTTCGCCAAACTGACGATCGTTGAGGGCGATGGGCTTCCGCTGTCAACAGACGGTGACTGCGACGCCACATTCCAGCGGTTCCTCAGGCACGCGGGCGGTCCCATCACGATCAGCGCGATCCCGTCGACCGGCGGGCCCGCAGCCGCCGGGGTTGCGATAGGGCCCAACACTGACCCCATGGCTTCAGCACAAGCGGACATGGGCGAATGGTCATCAAAGCAGCTGAAACCCGCAGTGCCGGGAGAGCTGGCCGGCTCCGCTGCTTCGAATTCCCCGACCAGCTTCGGAATGTCCGCCAAATCCGGCACTTACGAATTGCAGTTCTTGTGTGAAGGACCCTCCGGGACCGAACTGTCGGTGGCCAGTTGGTCCGGTGTCGAAGTCGTCGCCCCGGTGCAGGTCCATTGCAATGGGAACATCTTCAAAACGACAGTGCAGCTGGAAGCAGGCGCCGACAGAGTCGATTTCAAGATGAACCCAGGAAGCGGTGGCTCGGAAACCCGATACGCCTTCAGGCTCGTTCCGCCCACGTAGCCTCTCCTGTCCGGACGCGTCGACCTCGGCTCGGAGTCTTAGACGCGCTCATGTTGAACCGTCGTGTTCGGACTGCGGTTCCCGGGTGGTTCCGCCGAACCCCACCGCGCTGCCGTGCGTTGGGGGAGCGTTCAGACGACCAGGGCGTCGCCTTGGCGCAGTTGTGTGCGGGCTCGACGAAGAGTCTCACCTTACCGGGATCTTCCTGGGCCCTGGGATGGTCAGGTGCCCTGGTAGTCGCCGGAGGCCTGCTCGGGAACTTCCCACTCCCCTTTGGGGGTCCGGAATCCACGCATGAATCCGAACATCAAGTCGGTCATTCCGGCCGGGTCACCGCCGCAACGGACGAAATCTTCCCGTCGGCGCCGGCCTAGCCACGTCGTGTGTCGGACGCCCAGAACCGTGACCAGGGTTGCACCGAACACTGCAGCGGTTAGGAAGATAGGCAATTCAGTGCTGAACCAGGAGGCCAGCAATCCCGCGGAAATTGCTCCAACCCCGATCCACAGAACGAACCCGGTGACTACTGCTCCGCGCAGCGATGCGTTACTGGGACGGTGGATTGGGATGAACTTGGCGGGGTCAACGGGCGTATAGCCGCGCCTGGAGCGGCGTCCGGTTTGTTCGGACATGAAGTTCGTATCCCCTAGATTGTCTGCGCTGACCGGGGACATCCCGACCATTACTCTCGAATCATATTCTGGACTATGGCGCCAGTACCGATAATGGACCCCAGTGTCCCGGCTCACGCTAATAACTGATGAGCCCATTTAACCGCTCTTCACCACCGGACCTTGTTGCGGGAAGGCCCGGGCGTGGACCCGGGCCAGGACCTCGACTCCGAGGCCCCCGGCGGCCCCGCACGCCACGGCCGCGAGCAACAACCCGCCGGGTGGCCGGGAAAGCAGGAAGAATTCCTGCACGAGCGGGAGGTTGAGCGAGACCAGCAGGGAGGCGCTCATGGCCAACACCACGGCCAGGCGCGCCGCGTTGAGGGGGCGCGACACGGCCGATAGGATCCACAGTCCGACCATGGACAGCGTCAGCACAGAGGCGCTGCTGACTTGTTCGGACGTGGCCGCGCCGGCCAGCGGCGCGAATGCGTTCAGTGTGAGCAGGGAGGCCGTGACGATCAGTCCGGCAGGGACGGAGAACCATAGGGACCGGCGCAGGAATCCGGGCTGATAGCGGCGCGGGTTCGGCATGAGCGCCAAGAAGAAGGCCGGGATTCCGATCGTCAGGCCGTCCGTGAAGGATAGCTGGCGGGGAAGAAACGGAAACGTCCACTGCAGGAGCCCGAAGGTCACCGCGATGGCGGTCGCATAGACCGTTTTGCTGAGGAAGAGGCTGGAGACCCGCTCAATATTGGCGATGACCTGCCGGCCCTCAGCTAGGACTCCGGGAAGCCGGTCGAAGCGGCCGTCGAGCAACACCAGGCGCGCGACTGCCTTGGTGGCGGGCGCCGCGGAGTCCATGGCGATGCCAAGGTCGGCGGTCTTGAGCGCGAGGGCGTCGTTGACGCCGTCGCCGGTCATGGCAACAGTATGTCCCCGGCGCTGGAGCGCCTCGACCATCGCCCTCTTCTGGGCCGGCGTCACTCGGCCAAACACCGTGTTTGATTCCATCACCTCCTCCAGATGCAGCGGGTCCCCCGGCAGTGAGCGTGCGTCGAAGCCCTCCGTGACTTCCAAACCAACCCTGCGGGCAATGGCGGCAACGGTGCGGGGATCGTCGCCGGAAATGATCTTCAACCCGACCCCTTCGGTCCGGAAGAACTTGAGGGTCTCCCGGGCATCGGAGCGCGGCTGTTCCCGGAAGGTCAGCAGCGCCACAGGGTGGAGCGACGCCGGCAGCTGCTCCACCTTCCCATTGGCTGGCAACTGATCCGCGCCGGCCAGGAGCAGGGTCCGCAGCCCCGATGCGGCCAGTTCGCCGGCCTGGCGCAAGACGTCGCTCTGGCGCGGTACTGCGCCGTCGGGCGCCGAGATCGACGGCTTCAGACGTGCGGCTGCGTCGTCGCCCTGCACAAGCATCATTTCCGGTGCTCCGAGAATCCAGGTGCGCGCACCGCGGGCGCTCCCGTTGAAGCTGACTCCGCTCCACTTCCGGGCGGAGGAGAACGGCACGGACCGGACGGGTTGAAGGCCGCCATCATCCTCAAAGGCCGTGCTCAGGCAGCGTGCCGTGGCGTTTGCCTCGGGTTCGGCGCCAAACCATGCGAGGGCCTGCTCCCATCCCGGTTGCGGCGCCAGCGGGTGAACCGCGTCGAAGACCAGTCCTCCTTCTGTGAGGGTTCCGGTCTTGTCCATGCACAGTACGTCTACGCGTGCCAGTCCCTCGACAGCGGCGAGTTCCTGGATCAGTACGTTGTGTTTAGCCAGCCGGAGTCCGCCCACGGCGAAGGCCACGCTCGTCAGCAGCACTAGTCCCAGCGGGACGATCGCGATCATGCTGGCAATGAGTCCCACGAGTGCGGGGGTCCAGGCACCGGTGGAAATGGCGGACTGCCAGCCGCCGCGCGCCTGGATCTCGCCGTTGAGCACGATGAGGGCAACGGGCAGCAGGATCCAGGCGATCCAGCGCATTACACGGTTGAGGCTGTTGCGGATCTCGGAGTTCACCAGTGAGAAGCGTCGCGCATCTGCCGTCAGCCGGCTCGCGAACGACGCCGCTCCGACCCGGACAACCTGGGCGTTGCCGTGGCCGGCCACGACGATCGATCCGGAGAGTACTTCCGTCCCCGCATCCTTACCCACCGGGTCTGCTTCGCCCGTGAGAAGCGATTCGTCCACCTCGAGGCCGGACGACTCCAGTACGGCAGCGTCGGCAGTGACCTGATCCCCGGCCCGCAACACCAGGAGGTCATCTTTTACGACGTCGGCCGTGGCGATGTCGTGGATCTGCCCCTCGCGCAAGACCCGCGCGAGGGGGGCGTTGAGGACAGCCAGCCGGTCCAAGGACTTTTTCGCCCTGTATTCCTCGACGACGCCGATCACGGCATTGCTGACAGCGGCGAGGCCGAACAGGGCATCCCGCCATTGCCCCAGGAACAACAGCAGCAGGAAGCTCGTGCCGACGATTGCGTTGAAGAGCGTGAAGACGTTGGCCCGGAAGATCTGCCACAGGCTCCGGCTAGTGGTGTCCGGCACGCGGTTGGTAAGCCCGCGCTCGACCCGCGTAGCCACCTCCCCCTGCGACAGCCCCTTGGCGGCCGGCCGGCGCCTGGCGGCCTTCCGGTCTTTGGCTGCCGGGGACGCACGCCGATGCAGAAAGGCTCGTCTCTTGCGCCGGCGGTATGCCTTCACCCTCCGATGGTATCCGCCGTAGCGCCACAATGTGGCGCACTGCGACGCATACGCCGGTCCCCCACCGGGACACCATCCGCCCGCACTGGCGCTGCGAGAAAATCCGATGCAGATACTGGAGCCTGGAATCGCGCATACCCCGGCCGCAAAACTGTCCCGCTCAGGGTGGACAATCCCGACAGTTGCACCCGCGCAGATCATTGGCTGCGTCCGGGTCTGCACCAACGAACAGGACCTGGCAACGCCGCGCATGGCGCTTACGGGGCTGGGCGACCCCCGAGGGCCTGACCAATGGTGACCACGGCGTGACCGGCATAAACAAGGATCGCTGGGATCGAACGAAGCCCTGGCGGCTGTCCGGGCCGGCGGCACCCTGCAGCAGCAACGGCCACCCCCGCAAGGGCCCATAAAGGAGATTTGTACACAGTCATACGCTCACAAGCCTCTGAACAGGGAAAACACGTGCCCGAGGTGGGACTCGAACTGCATTCCCTCCCCCAGAAACATTGAGCTCCCCCCGAGACATAAGGAATCCGCGCAGTGAGGTCCGCGATCGACTCTGAGGCGACTCAACGATGGCATGCCAGCGCGAACATCACAGCCGTGAGGGCCGGCGTCCTGGCCCGACGTACTCACACGCGTATACCCGAGATGTCCCGCCCGGCTATTGTGCCTCAGAAACCCCCGGCCAGCACCCGCCTGAGACGATTTACGGTGAGACATATTTCCACGGCACGACACGACACGAGGCGGGCCAGCACGCTGTCGGTTCCTTCAATCCTCCAGACACGACGGGGTGTCTTGAATGGTGTTGTTTGCCAAGACGGCAGCGGATACGGTCGCTGCCGTGTTTCTCACTGGCGGTCGTCGACAAGAATCCTGCACGGTTCGGTCCTGGTTGGCGGTACGAGGAGCGACGTAGAAGCTCAAGAGGGCCTTTCGGTCACTCTTTGATGGGGGCCGAACGACGGACAGTAGTCGAGTGCACTCTAAGTGCAGTATGATGCACTTATGGATGAGAGTACAACGAGCTTGGCGCTGGCAATCGGCGCCCGAGTTAAGCAGGAGAGGCAGTCGCGGGGCTGGACGCTTGATCAGCTTGCGGAGTCTGCAGGGGTAAGCCGCAGGATGGTCGTCAACGTGGAGCAGGGTGCCGCGAATCCCAGCGTGGGAACTCTGCTGAGGATCAGCGACGCGCTGGGTGTGGGGCTGCCGGCGTTGGTCGAGCCACCTCGCCCGAAGCCGGTGAAGGTCACGCGCAGTGGTGAGGGCGCTGCTTTGTGGAGCGGTGAGTACGGCGGCCGCGGGGTGTTGGTGGCCGGCACCGAACCGCCGGACGTGGTTGAACTGTGGGACTGGACGCTGGGTCCCGGCGACCGTCATGTGAGCGAGGCCCACACGTCGGGCACCAAGGAGCTTTTGCAGGTCCAGCAGGGCACGGTCACGGTGGAGGTCGCAAGTCAATTGCTCACCCTCGATGAGGGCGATGCGGTGACGTTCCCGGGCGACGTGGCACACTCTTACGCCAATCCGGGCACGGAGCCGGCGAGGTTCTCCCTGGCCGTCTTCGAGCCGGGCGTGGGGACAGGTCACCGGCCGGAGGCGTCCGATGCTTGAGTCGGGCATGCTTCAGGAATTTCTCGACGGCGGCCATGTTGACGCCGCCGTGTTCGCGCTGCGGCCCGACTACCGGGCTTTGCTGCTGGCCGTTGACGGACTCGTCCCTGGCCCGAGTGACCAGGCCGGAGAGGAGATGCTCCAGGCGGCGGAGTCCGCAGCCCGGGAGCTGCTCAACGGCCGGCCGGCTGAGCAGCTCCCACACGTGGCTGCGTGGCGTGAGGCTTATCAGGGCTTCGGCGCCAAACCGAACCGCACTCGCAACAGCCTGGAGGCGCTCCTGCGCCGGGCGGTGTCCGGGTTGCCCCGGGTGAACCGTCTCACCGACCTCTATAACGCCGTTTCAGTGCTCCACCAGGTCCCGCTGGGTGGGGAGGATCTGACCCGCTACAGCGGTGCGCCGCGGCTGGTTCGAGCCACCGGCAAGGAAGCCTTTGATACCGCCGCCGACGGCGCCACGGTGATCGAGCACCCGGAATCCGGCGAGGTGGTGTGGCGCGATGACGCCGGCGTGACCTGCCGGCGCTGGAACTGGCGCCAGGCACGCCGCACCCAGCTCGGCGAGGAGACCACCTCCGCGCTGTTCATCCTCGACGCGCTCGAACCCATGACCGATGAGGCGCTCCACGCCGCAGCCGAGGACCTGATCGCCCGGCTGACCCTACTGGGTCCCGACGTCGGCGTTGCCCGCCGCCTGATAGCCGCGGGCACGCCAGCCAACGAAGGAGACTGACATGCTCGTCCACTCCCGGATACGCGCGATCGTTGACCGGCAGGCCCGAAGGGGTCAGCCGTGAGCCAGCGCGTCCCCAAGAATGTCCCCGTTCCGCCGTGGGGGCTGGCCGTGGCGGCCATGCTCTCAGTCCAGCTGAGTTCGGCACTGTCAGTGGATCTGATCGCGGCGGTGGGGCCGGCCGGAACTGCCTGGCTCAGACTCAGTGTTGGGGCGCTCGTCTTCTTGGCCGTTGCCCGACCCCCATTGCGCGCGCTGCGCCGCCCCGACGTCCCCGTGCTACTGGGGCTGGGTGTCGCCACCGGACTGATGACCATCGCGTTTCTCGCCTCCATCGAACGCATCCCGCTCGGCACCGCCGTCGCGATCGAGTTCCTCGGTCCGCTGACTGTCGCCGGGGTGCGCAGCCACAGCGCACGCTCGCTTATCTGGCCAGCCCTGGCGCTGCTGGGCGTCGTCCTTCTGACCGAACCTTGGGCTGGTGAGATCAACCTCGCCGGTATCGGGTTGGCAGGGCTCGCGGCCGTCGGGTGGGCCGTCTACATTGTGCTCACCCAACGGATCGGCGACCGCTTCACGGGCATCGGTGCGCTTTCACTCACCGTTCCCGTCGCAGCTGCCACGGCAGCGGTCGTCGGCATCCCGCAGTCCGCCGGACATCTCAACCTCGGTGTCCTCTCCGTCGCTTTCGGACTGGCCGTCCTGATGCCGGTGCTGCCAATGGCGCTCGAGATGCTCGCCCTGCGCCGGATGACGCCCACGGCGTTCGGTACCCTGATGGCCCTCGAACCCGCCATCGGGGTGCTCCTCGGGCTGCTCGTGCTGCACCAGCAGCCCTCACTCACCCAATTCGGTGGCATCACGCTCGTCGTCCTTGCAGGGGCCGCCGCGCAACGCGGTGGCCGACGGCGACCGCGCTCCCGCGAACACGCCGGCGCCCGCATCGCCCCCGACCTCATCGGCCAAGGGCCAAAGTAAGCGACAGTCCTCCAAATAGGGGGTCCGCCAGACTGTCGCTACGCGGGAATTCCCTGCTGACAGGGCCCGCAGCTAAGTCCCCCAGGGAGTGCCTCAGACTTTGCTTCCCTGTTATTCAGACCTAAGGAGTTATAACCATGTTCACCGGCTTGAGTGCCTTCCCCCTGACCCCTCTGGCAGATGATGCTGTTGACGAGTCTGCCTTTGTTCGCCTGATCGAACGGCTCTCGGAGGCGAAGGTTGGCTCCATTACCGCGCTCGGATCCACGGGCTCCTACGCGTATCTGAGCGGCGAGGAACGGAGCCGTGTGGCTCGTCTTGCCGTCGAGCACGCCGGCGCGACACCGGTGTTCATTGGTGTTGGGGCCTTGCGGACCTCACACGTCCTCGCGAACGCTGAAATGGCAGAGCAGGCGGGGGCTTCCGCACTCCTGCTTGCGCCCATGACCTATCAGCCCCTCACCGAAGATGACGTGTTCGAACTCTTCCGGACCGTCACCGCGAACTCGTCGCTGCCCGTGATCGTCTATGACAACCCGGGCACCACCCATTTCACCTTCACGACCGAGCTTTACGGACGCATCGCGGAACTGCCCGGAATCGCCTCCATCAAAATCCCCGGTGTGCCGGCCGATCCGGAGCAGGCACAGGCGCGGGTTCAGGAAATCCGAGCCGCCGTCCCGGCGCACGTGACCATCGGAGTTTCCGGTGACGCAAAGGCCGCCGCCGGACTGGCCGCCGGGTGCGATGCCTGGTACTCCGTCATCGGCGGCACCTTGCCCGCCCTGGCGCTGCGGATCACCCGGGCCGCTCTGGAAGGGCGGGTCTCAGACGCGACCGCTGAGTCCGAACGGCTTGCACCGTTGTGGGAGTCGTTCGCCGAGTTTGGCGGGAGTATCCGGGTCGTTGCGGCCATAGCGGAACAGCTGGGACTGGCATCACCATCGTGCCTGCCGCTTCCCCTCCAGGGATTGACCGCGGAGCAGCGTGCCCATGTTGGCAGGATTGTCGATGAGCTCGGGCTTAACCCGTAGCGCCGGCCTCGGCGTTTCACGCGGGAAGTACCGCCGGGGCGGGGCGCTGGCGCGCTACGTCTTCGCCGCGACGCTGGTGCGAAGCGCAGACGGCGGCGCAGTGGTCGCCATCGTGCTGCTCGCGCACGCCTGCGGGATGCCGGGCTGGCTGGCCGGCATCCTGGGAGCATCAATCACCGCACCCCACGTGCTCGGCCCCTTCATCGCCCGACGCCTCGATACAGCCCGTGACGGACGCAAGGTCATCGCGTGCTCCGCAGTCCTCCACGGGGTGCTGCTCGGTGCTGCTGCACTGCTCCTGCCCGTCGCCTGGCCGATCTGGCCAGCCTTGCTGCTCTTCGTCTCCGGCATCTTCGGGCCGATGCTCACCGGCGGGATCAGCAGCCGCCTGCCCTCCATCGCCGGCCCCGGGCAGCGCAGCCAACGCAGAGCACAAAGCTGGGACGTCGCAAGCTACGGACTCAGCGGCACCCTCGGCCCGGCAGCAGTGGCATGGATCGCGGCAGCAACCGACGCACTCACCGCGACATTGGTTCTGGCCGGAGCCGCCGTCGTTGGTGCTGGAGCCGTCCTCGCACTCCCCAAGCAAGAGCCGCCCAACAAGGCCGTTGAGGTGCCATCACCCGGACGAACACTGAGCCTCATATGGGAACGTGGTCCGCTGCGCCGCACACTCGGACTCACCGTGACCGTCGCATTCTCTGTCGCCGCGCTACCGATCTACGCCGTTGCCACAGCTCCCGCGTTCGGCGGCGCCGCGGCCGCCGGAACACTGGTCGCAGCCTACGGGATAGGGAATCTCCTCGGATCAGCAGGGCTCATGCTCCGACCGCTTCGCCGCGACGCAGACCCTCTCATGAGCTCCCTCTCCGCACTCGTCGCGGCAACGCTGATACTCGTGATGCTTACTCCGACACTCCCCACATCCCTCATTGCCTTCGGCCTGGCAGGGATCGCCAACGCAATGTTCTTCGCGGCAACCCTCGCCGCGCGAAGCGAATACGCACCCATCGAGGCCCGCGGCCAAATCTTCATCTGGGTAGGCGCACTCAAGATCGCAGCAGGATCCGCCGGAACAGCCGTCGCGGGTGCAACTATCGCACAGACGGTTTGGGCACCCCTTCTGCTGGCGACAGCCCTCACAGCAATTGCTGCGACCACCAGCATCATCGAGCGCTCCCGTCCACGCTTGTCCAAACACTAGCCCGCCTGAATCCGCGGCGTGTATGCGGCGAGCAATGTCTCCAACCTGATGGCCCCGTCGCGGAGCACCGGGCCGGCCGAGGGTGTCATGCCCGGCGAAGGGATCAACGCCGACGTCATCAAAGAGGAAACCCCGGGGCCGTCGAGGGCCACTTCGGCCCCTTCTCGGCCGCCGCGGAAGCAACTGTCGCTCAGATCTGCCTGGGTCACCGACGCCATGGCCTTTATGATGGGCAGAAATCCACCGGCATACGCCCTGCGGCCACAGTTGAAAGGTAAGTAGGCCTTGGCGGGGTGGGTAGCGTTGGTCCATGGGACTGGTCGACGACAGCCCGGACCGGGCAGCCCTGACGTTGACGCGGCTCGCCCGCGGAAGAATCCGTAGGACCCGGCGACCTGGCAGGCGCATGCTCGACTATCTAGACGACCTCGGACAGCGGAACGGCACCCCTTCCTCGGGTTGGTGGCCACCGCATTGCCCCGAGCCACTTCAAATCCCTGGACTATCTGGGAGCAGGGTTGCGCGAGCCGTGTTGGGGCGGGATGTTCGACACTAAATCACTGTCACCTGCTGGAATTTGACCTTGTCTTTGTCGTCGCGCGCCGCGCCCATTTGACCGGGAGCGCCGCTGGGCCCCGCGAGGCCCGGTGTGGATGGCTGGCCAGGGTCAGTGCTGGCGTGGCTGAAGTCGCCTCGGGCGCCGCTGTCGCCGGTGACCCCCGCGGCACCTCCCGGGCCCGGGTCTCCTCCTTTGCCGGGGTCTCCTGACTTCGCCTTGAACACGCTCTGGCCACCGCTTTGGTCGGAAATGTAAAAGACAAGGATGTCTCCGGCTGCGCCCGCGTCGCCGCCCCGACCTCCAACCCCGCCCTGGGCTCCATTCCCTCCTGCGCCGCCGTAAGCGCCGGGCTCGCAGTCGTTTCCGTCGCCGCCCTTTCCGCCCTTGCCGCCGGCGCCACCTTTTCCTCCGTTTCCACCTTTCCCTCCGTTGCCGCCTGAAGCGTCGACAGATACGTCGCTGCCGAGGACGCTCACGTGTAGTTCAACGGTGCCGCCCTTGCCGCCTGGCAAGCCATCCGCGCCGGGGCCGCCGATGCCGCCATCGCCGCCACGTCCGCCGCGCGTGGCACCAGTGTCGGTGACGAAGAACCAGCCACTGCACACCGCTCCGAATCCCCCTTGTCCCTGCGGTCCGTCTCCTCCGGCAGCGCCAGCCGCGCCATCGCCGCCATCCGTTCCCCGCTTGTCGATGCCGCCCATTTTAGGATCTCCTGTTCTGGTGAGGGTAAGTCTCTGATGGGTTTGCTGCTGTTAAGTTCAGCGCCAGCCGGCCGTGACAGCCTCCACTCGAGCGAGGATCTCGGAGATGGCAAGACGATCTGTATAGCCCTCTATGGGCGGATGCGGGCCGGGCTTGGTCATTTCCTCCACCACCAGGGGAATCTCCAATGGTGTAGGCGGGGCACCGACCATCTCGTTGCAGGTGAGCAGGAAGTGGCTGCTCTCCGGTACGATCCAGCCGTACTGGTGGAACTTCACGTTCCCGGCCGTCAGCGCGTTGATCGATCGTTTGAGGAACAGCAGGCCTCGCACTTCGAGGTCGCGGTCCAGAAGCCGGACCTCCTTCCACACCGGAAATGCGTCGCGGACCGGTGAAATGAAACGCGCACCTTTCTCAGCGGTCAGCTTCGCCAGGGCAGGAGAATGGCCACGAGCGATAAGCATCGCCGTTGCGCGACTGACCGCGTCACGCACCATCACAACTTCCTGTGGAATGGTTGCAGTGCCCTCGATCTCTCGGGACGACACAACACCGTGGTTACCCTCAGAGAAAACCACATCAGGCACAGAGGCATGCTCGAGACTGCGTTGGATGTCGTTCAGATCTTCCTCCGGGATGGCGGGGTGGATGATTCCGAGGCGGTAGAGGTCCCTGATTGAGCGCGGTCTTTCTTCGACCAGAAATTCAGCGGCCGGAGAGTCAGGGCTGTCAGAGAAGACGACCGGGTAGTCCGACTCCTCGATTACATATGTGTCAGGCATGATCTGTCCTTGCTTGAACGGAACCTGTTTGGGGGAATGGGGTCCGGTCACGAGGTGGGGACCTGCGTGAAGCGGTCAGCTCTGGGTGATCGGACCAGTCGGCGCCTGCGAGTGTCTCTCAGGTGGGACCGCCAGCCGCCGATCCTCATCCTGGGCGCGGAGACGTGGCGGGCAAGGGACACGGTCGGGTTCTGGACGATTTTGGCTCTGTAGCCGTCCGCGATCAGCAGGTCGTAGACACCTTGCCAGCCTGATCCGTCGACGAAGCCGCCGTGCACGAGCACGAGGTTCTTTACTGGTTCCTCGGACATGCGACCCTTCTGTTTAAGGGAGTAACAACCGGATGCTAGCCGGACCCGGTCCGGGTCGCTAGGGTCCATTGACCGGGGCAATGCCTCGACGCCGCCTTTACCTGCGATTCCGTCGAATGGTTCTCGAAATGGAACGGGCGCTCCCGAGCCCGAATCGAGTTTGAGAGGGAGCGGGGAACCCAGAAAGTTGGTCGGGAAGTGTGCCTCATTCTGTCCCCCGGGGGATGGAGCCTACGGTCAGCGGAGCGCGCGCAGATACCGTGCAGGCACGATTCGCTGCCCGATTCGAAGGAGTGGGTAGATTGCCCGCCAGTCGGCCATCTGCTCCCGGCTCAGCGCGCGCCCAGACCGGGATGCACCGCAGCTTTGCAGTACCGCGGACCTTTCCCGTGAGTCAACGCGCACCCTAGCCCGGGATGCGTTCTGGAACTACGCTGGGGCAGGCGTCGCCCTGTTTCCGGGCAGGCGGCGGGCACGTGGTCGGGGAAGGAGGCGGTCCATGAACGCACAGAACATCACCCACTGGATCCGGGCGGGGTTGTGGACACTGCCCCTTTACGGTCTGATCACCGCCTGGGCCACGCTTGAGCCTCAGCCGGACCAGCAAAAGGATCCAGACGCCTGGGCACGGTTCGTCAGCTCGGGCTCGTATCAATCCAGCCACTTGCTCGGCAGCTACGGAGGCACCATCCTCGCCATCTTCGGGGTGTTCGCGCTGGGCTGCTGCCTGGCCAACAGCCGCGTCGGCCGCCTGGCACTGGCAGCAACAGTCATCACCGTCGCAGGAACTGCCTTGCTAATGGTCCCCGCTGTCCTCTCCACTTTCGCCACTCCCGCGATCGGGAAGGCGTATCTGGAAGGGAACCGGGACGTCATGCTTCTGGAGTTTCCATCCGCCATGACGGTCTCGTTCCTGCTCGGGCTGCTGCTCGCGTTCGTTGGCAACGTCTTGCTTGGAGTCGCGGTCTGGCAGTCCCGGACGCTCCCCCGTTGGGCCGGGGCGCTATGGATTGCCGGCGCCGTACTGTTCTACCTCCTCGGCGTCGTGCTGGGGCAGGCGACCACGGGCAGCAGCCTTCCGACACAACCGGCCGGTGCCTTGCTCATGGCTGCATCGGGTGGCTGGATGGCGTGGAGCCAGTCACGGCAGGGCCAGCCAGCCGCGGCCGTCCATGCGGCCGGCACGCGCTGACGGCTTAAGGTTCGTGGAGGTCGGACTTGCCCCAGCGGTCCAAGTGATTGTGTTGAGAATTCGCGTCGGCTCCATCCGTTCGGATGGATCGAGACGATGAATACCGGAGAACGCCTCATGCCACATCTACCAGACCGCGCCAGACACCAACAAAAATGGGCCCCCGCCGGGGCCCATAAAGGAGATTTGGACACATTCAGCGGCTACAAGCCCCTGAACAGGGAAAACACGTGCCCGAGGTGGGACTCGAACTGCATTTCCGTCCCCGCAAACACTGGACTCCCGCGGAAACATGCGGAAATCGGTCCAATCCGACACCGGTACGGCCCGGTCCGAAGCCCAATGTGTGTACTTTGTACACACCGCAAAATGGCCAGCTCAAAGCATCGCAATCACCAGCCGCACCCGACACGTTTCGCCGGCGACCACCAGCAACCGCAGCAACTCGGCTAAAAAACGCCGCTCCCCATCGGCCACACGTGGCGAGTGAGGCCGCCCCCGTCACGACATATTCGAGACTTCCTTGACGGGCAGTGTGACAAGTGCCATAGTCTTCGTATGGACCTGTTGGACAGCTGGACAGCTGCGCAAGATCGAGTGGTACGCGTCGGCGCGGCCGAAGCGGTCTTCGCATCCCTCCGCAGCGCAATCGAAGGCGGCAAGATCCCTGTCGGCACCCGCCTGGACTCAGAGGCATCGCTGGCCAAACAGTACGGCGTGAGCCGGACGATGGTCAGGGAGGCGCTGCGTTCCTGCACCGCGTTGGGACTGACGGCCACCCACACGGGTAAAGGCACCTTCGTCATCGCTGACAAGGTGGCCCAGGACCTCAAACTCGGCAAATATTCGGCCAGCGCCCTCGTGGAAGCCCGCCCCCACGTGGAAGTGCCGGCCGCGGGCCTCGCCGCCCAACGCCGCAGCAACGAAGACCTGGAGGCCCTTCGGGAAATCCTCCGGGAAATGTCCGAGGAGGACGATCTCCAGCAGTGGGTGCTTTTGAACACCGAGTTCCACGTGACCATCGCCCGGTGCAGCGGCAATGGCGTGTTCGAATCATTCCTGTCCGACATCTGTGACGCCATGGCCAACCAATCGAACACGCTTAACCTCGTGGCGGACCGGCGCAAAGAATCGGGTCAGGAGCACGCCCGCATTTTCGCTGCCATCGAGAGTGGATCAGCCGACGAAGCATCCCAGGCCATGAGGATGCATTTGCACGGGGTTGAATGCGCCCTGGGCACCATCGTCCCCGGAAGCGGAAACTCCAGGTCCGGCCATACGCGCTAGATCCTAAACCTCGGATTTCACCCACCTCCCCTGCTGCAATCGCCGCAGGCCCCGCGCGGTCTCTTTGCCTTGGAACAACCATGCCCACCGTGCTGGCAGCGGCGTCACTCAGGCCTGCCCCAGATTTTTCCGTCCAAACCCGTCAACGAAGCCCTGTGAGGACCCAATGACCAACGCCCATACCGCCCCGGACACCCGTTCCGAACACGACCTCCTGGGCGACCGGGATGTTCCCGCCGGCGCCTACTGGGGCGTCCACACCCTCCGGGCCGTGGAGAACTTCCCCATCACCGGCCAGCCACTGTCCTCGAACATGCACCTGGTCCGCGGCCTGGCCGCCGTGAAACTCGCCGCCGCCCGCACCAACCACGAGCTCGGACTGCTCTGCTC